>DASWEH010000494.1:0-7284 GCA_036394895.1 Anaerolineales bacterium | reverse complement strand
ACACCCGAGCAACACACAGACGACATTCCACGCAGGGCAGTTGTTACCCCCAGGTAGATCGTGTTTGGCGAGCCGGGCTTGACGACGATCACGCCAATGCCCAGACCGTCGAACGTATTTCCACCGAGTTTGGTCCATGTGTCACCACCATTGGTCGACTTATAGAGACCTGTCCCGGCTACACAGCCGGAGCCACAGATATTCGCCTCACCGGTCCCAACGTAAACGGTGTTGCCGCTCGGATCGTTGGGGTCAAGGTAGACGGAGCCCGCAGCGTTGATCCCAAATGGGCCAGCCAAATACTGCCAGGATGGCTGCCCATTGAGGGCATTCCTCGTGCGCCAAACGCCACCACCGGCTGGTGTTATGTACATCCGGCAGTTACCTGGCTGGCACGTCTCGGCGATTGCGATCGAGGTTGTGCGCCCGCCCGCGATATACGCGTTTGGCACATAAAGGAACGAGTTCCGGAAGTCCGTGAATGGATAGAGCGCCTCACTCGGGCCGACACTTACCCAGGTGCCGGGGCGGCCTCTGCCGCTTGGGAACGGCCGACCCTGTGCGTTGGAAAAGGCCGAGCGCGCCGCAGCCATATTGGCTACTGAGATGGTATCGGCGGGGTATGCGCGGGCCATAAACTCAGCCTCCGCCGCTGAGGCGGGGCCTTCTTCCCTGGATTCGGGAACACCGGGAATAGTCTTGGACAGTTCTTCAATGTGTTTTCCCAAAGCTGCTGGAAATTCAGGCTCACCAGCTTTTTCTCGTTCAGCCCTTTCGCGGAAATAAAAAACTGATCCAGCGATGATTGCTACGCAGACAATCACCGCCAGAAAACGAAACAATTTGGTCTTCATACGTTACTATCTCCTCTTTAGTTTACATATGATTCAATCTACAACCCACTCTGTTTGACTTATTTCCCGATACACACCTCCTTCCTGTTAAAAGGATAAAACCGAAGATAGAAGTCTATTCTTCGGCTCTTCAAGGTTGGTATAGCGACATCCCCCAGGCTTTCGTATTTTGGCAGCTTAAAGGGAAACCGTTTAATTCATTTACCAATAAAGCCGACATCTTTTTGATGAGCTAACCAATAAAGACCTTTTCATCATACAGTATTTTTCGGTCAATTTCAAGCAGTTTAGCACCTTTGGTGGAAACTTGATAAAATTCACAAATGAATAAACGTTTTTTAGCTGCATCGGTCATCGTCGTTGCATTGCTCACAGGCATTGCCTATTTTATCTACTCAAACTACCGACCCAATGCCGAACGGATCAACAAGTTCCGTCAGTGGATACGAAACCCCGCTTCCCACCCGGACTGGAAACTGGCTGCCGGTACCCAGTGTGGGTCTGCCCCTTTTCTGTTCCCCACAGATGGCTTCGTCGGTTTCTTGTGGGGTGATGGCATGGGGCGCGGTCACATCCACCAAGGAATAGATATCTTCGCTGGGACTGATGTAAACATCACATCAGTCATCGCCGCGTATCCGGGCTATCTCACGCGCCTAGCTGATTGGAAATCTACGGTCATCGTGCGCGTGCCCGATAATCCACTTCACTCCGGGCAACAGATCTGGCTCTATTACACTCACATGGCGGATCAATTTGGCAACTCATTTATCTCCTCAGAATTTCCTGCGGGCACGTCTGAAAAATTTATCGAGGCCGGCACACTGCTTGGGCACCAGGGAAACTATTCCGGCGACCCAAATAACCCTGTCGGTGTGCACCTGCATTTTTCGATTGTCGAAGATGATGGCAGCGGACATTTCAAGAATGAATTGGATATTGGGAATACCCTTGACCCTTCGCCCTATCTGGGGTTGCCTTTGAATGGGTACGAAAACCGCGATCAAGTCCCCTTATGTGAAGCAGCGGTCGAGTAACAAATAGATGGATAAGCTCAAAGACAAAGTCGTATTGATCACAGGTGCTGGCAAAGGCAGTGGACGAATCCTTGCACAGGCATTTGCCAAGCGTGGAAGTCTTGTGGCCGCGAACGATATATCACCGATCAACGTGGAAGAGGTCGTAAGTCAAATTGTTGCCAAAGGTGGGCATGCGAAAGCCTATATTGAGGATGTTGCTAAAAAGGTTGGCGTGCAAAATATCGTGAATCAAGTGGAAGATGATTTTGGTCGCATTGATATTTTGATCAATCACGCTGCGGTAGAACCTCACGTTCCCCTGCTCGATATGGATGAATGGGATTGGCATCGCGTATTGGATGTCAATCTCACCGGCGCATTTTTAATGACCCAATCTGTGGGACGCCTGATGCGCGCACAAGGCTCAGGCGTGATCATTAATCTCATTACTGGATCAACTCATGATGGAAATACGGAGGCGGCATTCGTTGCCAGCATGAACGGATTGGACGGGCTTACGCGCCAAGCCGCGCCTGAATTAGCTCTGTATGGAGTCCAGGTTTATGCAATTGAAAATATCTCGGAGAAGATTGTCGAACAGGTCTTTGCTCGGCTTAATTAGTATATGGAGGAGCGATGAAAGAGCTAGAAGAATATCGCATGAGTCTGATTCAGAGACTAGAAGAGGCCGCCAAGGCATTTCGTATGGAAGCCCTCGTCGTGAAAGATCCATACACGCCATTGGACAAGGATGGTTGGAATGTTCATCAAATCGCTGTTCATACACGGGATGTGGATAAGCTGGTCTATGGCTTGCGCGCCCGCCGAACCGCGGTGGAGGATAATCCCGAATTTCCTAATTTCGATGGCGAAGCCTATATGGCAGCGCATTATGACTCAAAAGAATCATTGAGCGAGTTGCTCAATGGCTTTGTTGAAAATGTCGAAGCCTTGATAGAGTTGTTGCGGGCATTACCACCCGAAGGGTGGTCGCGTGTTTCGAGTCACTCCACGCTGGGAGGTGGCTTGACGTTGCAAAGCTGGGTCGAAAAAGATCTTGCCCATATCGAAGAACATTTGGAAACGCTGAAACAGCAAAAGAAGTAGAAGTCATCCCAAAAACAATTTTCGTCCCACCTGCATGATTTGCTTAGCAAATCACACCAGGTGCAAGTGTGACGAGTAATGTGAGTGTTCTTGAGATAAGTTGTAGTGAAGTTATAAAATAAAAAATCCCCGCGAAATAATACGCGAGGATTTTATTTAATAAAACAAATCGTTTACCACAAAGAAATACCGAGCAAATTGAATGCCCAATGGAACAAAGGCAGATAGATTTGTAAAGCAATCAACGCCACAACGATTCCAAACAGTGTACCTGCGACAATATCGGACAGGTAATGAACACCCATCGCAACGCGAGCCAGCCCGACCAAAGGCGCCCAGATCCAAATGGCAATCGCCAACCAGCCAGGTCCCAGCCCAGTTGCAATTGTTGCGATCAGGAAAGCACGCGCCGCATGACCGGAAGGGAACGAATGCGGATCGGTGTAACGATAGATGTGTCCCCATTCTCCCTCAGGACGTTTTCTTTTTATACTAAATTTGATGGCCAGCACAAGTGCCGCCAGCAGGCTGATACTGGCAAACTGAAGGACAGCCCATTCTTTCCAAAAGGAGTCTCCGCTGATCCAAATGGCGAACAGACCGATTGCCCAAAACCAGGAATCCCCCGAATGTGCAAAAAAGGCCGCAATAGCGCGCAATGCGCCTGGCTTTTCTGCCACGCGCATTTGACTGGAGAGACGAGCATCGAGATCAAGGATGGAGTTCAAATCTATTTTTCCATCTTGAGTTTGGTTTTTGCTGCAATTGCCATATCCTTTTTCGGGCGGCTCGTGCCCTTTTTGACGGTCTTCGCAACGGGTCTCGATTTTGTGGTTCGTTTAGCCGGCTTTTTCGCCGTGCGTTTCGGCTTGACTGCCAACTGCTCTTGTTGCTTTGCGAGGTCCTCACGCAATAGTTCGAGTTGGCTGGGCTTGTCCACGTCCATGCAGGGTTCAGCGTAGGGCCAGACAATCGCGCGACCTTTGATACCAATCCGATCGCAAACACGCTTGACCGCCTCTTCGAGAGTTAATCGTCGTGTAAAAAGCGCAAAAAGTGTACCGAACCCAATAATGCTTGCCTGCTTGAGCGGACTCTTACGCGAACCGATCAATGACTCCCACATATCTAAATGTTCTGTCGCCATGCGTACGTGAGTAAGGTTAATATCTGCGCCACAAACATCCATATCTTTGAGATGTGTATAGGTTCGTTTTGAAGCGGGGAAGCGAGCTTCCATTACGTCTTTTGGGCAAACACCGTAATAAAGATCATCCTTCGTTTCCATGCAGGTATTGACGAGCCAATCCACCATTTCAGACTTGAGAGCTGGGATATCAGAGGAAACGACGAGTACGTATTTGGTTTTCTTATTCAGTTCAAGCGATTTATTGACACCTGCAACGATGTTCGCAAGCATGCGTCCCTGATTGGAAATATAGTAAAGAGGTTTTTTGCAGGTTAATTCATTCTTGGCAGAAAGACCAACAAGAATGACATTATCCACTTGCTTCGCGCCGCCGAGCGCATCCAACACCCATTGGATCATGGGCTTACCGGCCACATCAACCAGGGCTTTCGCATCACCTTTAAGAAAGACATACAGGGGATCCTCAGGGTTAGGAATTCCGCCTGCGATTACGATTGCATCCATACATTCTCCTTATCATGTCATTGCGAAGCAGTGTTCTTCTGCTGAAGCAATCTCCTTATGGAAGAGGGGATTGCTTCGTCGCAACGAACGCTCCTCGCAATGACGTGTTAATTTAGTTCCTGCAATTGCGGTTCGAAGCCAAGTTTATCAAGCATTTCGTTCAGCTCGGGCCAGGTGAGTGGGCGTCCCTTGCCAGAGACAGCCACCAGCGCAGCCTCCATCATATTCGTACCAAATGAGCGTCTATCCAGCACGGGTGTGGTGGTAATAAGATACTTCACACCGGCTTTGCGAAACGTTTCAACATCTTCGGGCGTGGTGGTATTCGTCACGATCACTTTGCCTTGCAAGTTATCAGGCATAAAACGTTTGATGTAATGACAATCTCCTGCAATGACGGTTGCCCAATCATAGTATTTTCCCCATTTAGGGGTACGCTTTTCCTGTTTCTCGCCGATGGGATAAATCCATTCGAAAGGCAACCGCCCGGCAACCGGCATGAGCAACGCGGCTAAAAGTTTTAGGTTGCCGAGTTTATGGATTGCCATGGGAACATCCAAGCCAAACATCAGATCGCCGAAGACCGTTTCATAGCCCGCCTCCGCAAACGATCGGGAGAGTCCCCAGCGATCCACACCCACGGTCACCAGTACCTTGCGCCCGCGCGCGTTGATGTAATCGCCGATCTTCTTATCTAAAAACGCGGGCGCTTTATTTTCCAGCGTATTCTTTAAGCCGCCACCATCCACCAAAGGAGTTTTTTCAACGAAGCGCACCATTGGTTTCACGGAATAGAATGGATACCATTTTCCGTCCACCAGAGCGCCCAGGTCTGCACCGCCGACTCCGAATGCATCCACTTTGCCGTCGAGTTCCTTGTATTTCAATGCGGCGGCTTCCATATCGCCGTCTGTGCCGATCCGTTCAATGCTGACCTTTTCGCCAAGCAAAGTCGCTTCCACGGCTTTATTACGCTTGGAGGAACCAATGCTGATGCTAACCGCTCGCTTCATAGTATGTTCTCCTGGGTGAGATAGCGTATTATATAACGGAATCAGGCAGCGCTACGCCGAAGGCGAGAACGTGAAAACGAGAAGCTATATTTATTTGCTGCAAGTCATAAAGTATTACGGCGTACAAACCACTTTGAAGCTGGCCTGTCCGGTCACGATATTGGGCAAGGTCGTCTGCACCTGGACGATATAATCATCGACGCGATTCACATGATAAAAATCCTGTACGGTCTTGGTATCCCCCACCTCGAAGATTACATTTTTATCTGGTGACACCACGCCGGTGTTCGACTGCCAATGCCAGACCACGGTGGATGGCCCACTGGCTGTGATCCGGGCGGTGATGGTAACAACCTGCGGAAACGCGTCACAAGCCACATACAAGACAGGCGGATCAACCAGGACCTGTACGCCTGTTACCATGATTACCGGTGCATTCACCACCGGCAGTGACTGCACATCGCCCACCGTGTTTATGAACTCTGCAGAGAGCCAGCAGGAGGTGGAGGGATCACTGGGATTCCGCACGTACCACCAGCTTGAATCCTCGTTCCTGCCTATGATTTCTGCCTGCCTCCCTATCACCAGCGCGCCCACGATAGCATACGATATTCCGGGACCAAAACGACAGTTGACTGGCTGGTCTTTCGCGGAGGCCAGGAAAACGCTTGGCGTGGAGGTCGGTATGAGGGTTGGAAGTTCAACACTCAGCAGGGTCTCAGTGATGACTGGTGTGGGAACAGAAATGCTTGATGTCGGCGTATCAAGCACGGGTGAAGGTACGGATGTAGACACTTGTTTCAGCTGGGATGTCGGCAAATTGCAGGACGACAATCCCAGGCTCAACAGGATAACAGCCATCCAAAAACGATTTCTCATTAGCTCCTCCTTTCTATAAGAATCGTAACAGGCAGGATGGGCTATCGCAATAGCCCGTCAGTATTTTGTTCCACTGTTGATCGCCCGGCTTCCCAATTTTTTAATGAAACTCTTTTACCAATTATGATAAAATAGATACTAGAACATTTATTCTGTTTCAGACGAGAGGAGATGATCATGGGCAAAAAAGTTATGGTCTTCGTTGGGACTCAAAAGGGCGGCTTTATTTTCGAAAGCAATGAGAAACGTAAAAAATGGAATGTGAGTGATGTTCGATTCAAGGGCTGGAATGTGATGCATATCCAGATGGATCCGCGCGACCAACGTCTGCACGCCGCCACAAGTCATTTTGTGTATGGCCCCACCACCCACTATTCCGATGACCTCGGAAAGACCTGGACGCAAGCGAAGCAGGTACCCGTCCTCTCCCGTCCCTCAAAATCTGGCAGACCCTCCAGCACAGTGGAAGAAGCCTTTCGCTCAGAAGGTGGCGAGAGCATAAAAGATAACCCCGAAAAAATGATAAAGGTTTGGAACATCGAGCCCGGGCGCGCCAACGAGCCAGATGTTTTATATGCAGGCGCTCAACCTGCATCCTTGTTCATCTCCAAAGACCGCGGGGAAACCTGGGAGCTTAACGAGAGTCTATACGATCATCCGCAGCGTGGTCAGTGGAATCCTGGCGCCGGAGGCTTGACCCTGCACACGATCTTGTTGGATCCTACGAATCTCCAGCGGATGTATATTGCCGTCTCAGC
>DASWEH010000493.1:0-4914 GCA_036394895.1 Anaerolineales bacterium | reverse complement strand
CCGGGTATCAGTCACATTGAAGCGGTAAAAGGCTATCTCAATCTCTATTTCACAACATCCGAATACGCGCGGCGAGTGGTGGATGAAGTGCTCGCCTCCCGCGCAGACTTTGGGCGCGGCGCGCCAAAAAGTGAGCGGGTTATGGTCGAGTACGCCCAGCCGAATACACATCACTCGTTCCATATTGGTCATGCTCGTAATGCCATCTTGGGTGAAGTCTTAGCGCGAATCCTTGAATTTGCCGGCTTTGATACTATCCGCGCATCCTACCCTGGTGATGAGGGTCTAGGGGTGGTTACTGTGCTTTGGGCGTATGAGAAATTTCATAAAGGACAAGAACCGCAGGGAATTCATGAACGAGGGCAATGGCTCTTGAAATTATATGTTGAAGCAACTGCTCTCCTTGAAAAGAAAGAAAACGAAACACCGGAACAAACTGCCCAACGCGAAGCTTACGAAGCTGAACGCCGAGAGATGTACCGTCGCCTGGATGCAGGCGATCCATATTTACATGAACTTTGGTACAAAACCCGCGAGTGGACTTTGGAAGAATTACGCGACGTCCTGCGAATTCTCGATATCAAGATGGATGTATGGTTCTTCGAATCAGAGGCAGATGAACCTGCCAAACAAATCACAGAAGAATTGGTTCAACGAGGTATTGCCGATGACGAGCGCCCACAAGGGGGCGCGGTGCTTGTCAAAATCGACGAAAAGCTTGGCTTGACTAAGGAAAAGTATCGCACGAATATCCTGCTGCGCTCAGATGGGACTACACTTTATCTTGCAAAAGATCTGGCGCTTGCCAAAATAAAGTTTGAGCAATATCAGGTTGATCGTTCGATCTATGTGGTGGATGTTCGGCAGTCTTTGCACTTGCAACAGGCTTTTGCTATCTTGAAGTTGTGGGGCTTCAGGCAAGCAGATAAATGCTACCATCTTGCATACGGGTTTGTGAGTTTGCCAGAAGGAGCCATGTCTGCGCGGCGCGGGCGTGTGGTGCTGTTTAAGGAAGTCTACGATGAAGCCGTGAAACGCGTGTTAGCCGTGGAATCCGAGAGAAGCGGAAATATTCCTGAGGAGGAGCGGACAAAGATCGCCGAGCAAATTGGGCTGGGCGCGTTGGTCTACTCCATGCTTGCGGTGGATAACAACAAGGATATCGTCTTTGATATCAATGAAGCGCTGTCGTTTGATGGACGAACAGGACCGTATATTCAGAACGCGCATGTGAGGGCGAATTCAATTCTCAAAAAGTCAAAAGTCGAAGTCGACGTCCTGAGCCTGTCGAAGGATCAAATGTCAGACCCTTCGACAGGCTCAGGGCAGGTTCTTCAACCTTCGACCTTCGACTATGAATTGACCAAACATGAGATCGAACTGATCGAGCAAATCTCGCGCTTCCCCAATACCGTGCAACAAGCTGCAAACGAATATCGTCCGTTGGTGATGGCAGCTTATGCGTATGATCTGGCGAACGCGTTTCATTCGTTCTATCACGCTGTGCCAGTCTTGCAGAATGAAGATGAGAATCTGCGAAATTCGCGTCTGCGTTCGGTGGCTGCCGCAAAGCAGACTCTTGCGAATGCTTTGCGGTTGCTCGACATCAAAGCGCCTGAGGTCATGTAAGAAACAGGCTAAACGTTATCTTTACGTTTAGCCTGTTTTATTTAAAATCAAATGTGTAAATGTCGCCTGGGTAAAAACGGAGAGGCTCAAAACCAAAGCGGAGCTTCGCCGGACACTGTCCTCAGCGTGACTTTATTAATAGGAGATTCCTATGCCAATCAAAACTCTTATCATGGGCGCGGCAGGACGTGACTTCCATAACTTCAACACGTTCTTTCGAGGCAACAAAGATTATGAGGTCGTAGCCTTCACTGCGACCCAGATTCCAGACATTGAGGGGCGCCTCTATCCACCCGAACTGGCTGGTTCGTTGTACACTAGTGGAATTCCCATTCGGGCAGAGGAGGAACTTGTCGATCTGATCAAGCAACACGGCGTGGAACAGGTGATCTTCGCCTACAGCGATGTGCCGCATGAATACATTATGCATAAGGCGAGCATGGTCAACGCCGCGGGTGCTGACTTCCGCTTGATGGGTACTCACTACACGCAAGTCAAATCAACCAAGCCAGTTGTCTCGGTCTGCGCGGTTCGGACGGGTTCCGGCAAAAGTCAGACTACAAGGCGCGTGTCTTTGATCCTGAGAGACATGGGCTACAAAGTCGCGGTGATCCGTCATCCGATGCCCTATGGAAATTTGGTCCGACAGGAGGTGCAGCGCTTTGCTGATTATGATGATCTGGATGAGCATGAGACGACCATCGAAGAGCGTGAGGAATATGAACCCCACATCGACAATGGCGTGATCGTCTACGCAGGCGTGGACTATGAAAAGATTTTGCGTCAGGCAGAAAAGGAAGTGGATATTGTATTGTGGGACGGTGGCAATAATGACTTCCCATTCTATGTATCCGATTTGCAAATCGTGGTCGCTGACCCCCACCGCCCCGGACATGAGTTCTCCTATCACCCTGGTGAGACCAATGTGCGGCTTGCGGATGTGTTCGTAATCAACAAAGTGGACACGGCTGATCCTGAGAATGTGATGAAGGTGCGTGAGTCGCTCCGCAGGCTGAACCCGAAAGCCATCATCATCGAAGGCGCCTCCCCACTCTTTGTGGACGATCCCGAAGCGATTCGCGGGAAACGTGTTTTGGTAGTAGAAGATGGACCGACACTCACTCATGGCGAGATGGCTTATGGCGCAGGTTATGTGGCAGCACGCCGCTTTGGCGCAAAAGAGATCGTGGACCCGCGTCCGTTTGCGGTCAAGTCCATTGCAGCGACGTATGCGAAATATCCGAAGACTGGACCTATTCTCCCAGCAATGGGCTATGGCGATGCACAGATGAAGGATTTGGAAGAGACGATCAACAAATCTGATGTGGATATGGTTGTGGTGGGCACCCCGATCGATCTGACACGCGTGATCAAAATTACGAAGCCATACCAACGTGTGAGATATGAATTGCAGGAAATCGGTCAGCCAACCTTGACAGAGATTTTGATGAAGAAGTTTGGCGCTAAGAAGTAGTTTAAAAGTTGAATAGTATAGTGGCTTGATAATTGAGAGTCGGGCGAAGGTTTGTCCGACTCTTTTGCTACTTTACACTCAAAACTCGCATCAGCACTTTGCGACGATGCGGGCGGGCGCGGTGCTCAAAGATGTAAATTCCCTGCCAACTCCCCAGGGATAGATTCCCATCGTCCACTGGGACAGTCAGGCTGGTGTCTGTCAGCATAGCGCGGATGTGGGAGGTGGCATCGTCGGGGCCTTCCAGATCGTGTGTATACCAAGTGTCGTGTTCGGGGATGAGGCGTTCCATGAACGTTTCCAGATCGGCACGAGCCGTCGGATCCCATTTTTCGCTGACGACCAGAGAGGCACTGGTGTGTGGCAGGAAAAGGAAGCACATGCCTTCCTCCACACTCCACTCACGCAACTGTCCGCGTACGGTCTCGGTGATATCGTGCAATCCCTTGCCGTGAGTGGAGATTTCGAGGGTGGTTTTATACCAGTTCATTCGCAAACGATTCCAGGCTTATCCTGTGGACATGGATTCGGCAGGCGGCATGAGCCTGCGAACAGCAATAACAGCACCGAGAAAACCAAGTCCTACTATTCCAGTAATGCCCGGCAGGATCCACATCAGCGCAGAACTGCCAAGGGACTTGATCCGCGCATCCAGCGGATGATCCGGATCATACATCACCGTAACATCATCGCCCACTTCATGCGAGGGTGCTGAACTGCCCTCGGTCAATTGCACAGAATGGCGACGCCCGTCAGCCGAGACAAATTCCACCACTGGAAAATAGTAATCCTGAACAACTCGAACCTGCTGGTTGACATATTCACGGCGCTGAATGATTTCCACCACGCGACCTGGCGCGCGCTCCTCCCTGTTCATTTTTAGGATCGCACTGGCAGACGAGATAAACGCGATCAATAACATGACCACGGCAACACCGCTGAAGATTCCAAGAATGAGTTTCTCTGCATTGGCAGAGGTTTTCTTGTTGGCTTCGAACTCTTTTTCGAACTCCCTGTCAAATTCTTCGAATTCCTTCTCGAATTCCTGTTCTATGGATGCATTCATCATTGTCTCAAGTTTGGAACGATCCGCTTCGTCAGGGATTTGGTCAAGGCTTTCGTATAAGATCCCGTCCACCTCAAATGAGACGAGTTCATCATTTTCCCAGTTGATTGAGTACTTCTTTTTTGGCATACGACTACTCCGCGAGCGAGATTTTATCATGCGGCTATCGAAGCTAAGCGGAGTTTGTGTCGTGACTGTAATCAGGCAAAACGGATAAGTATCACTTCACATTTGGAACGATGAGAACTCCCGAAAGACTTCCGAAGTTTTTTCAATCGTTTGCTATAATGAACGCCGGAGATATTTCACATGAAAACGATTGGAATGGCAATTCTTGTCTTAATGATCGTCCTGCTCGCGCTGGCGATCGGCGGCGGACTGCTTACCTTGCTTTCGTATGGAGTTGGAATAGTAATCACCCGGTTTACAGGCATTGATCCACTCCCGGCCACAGTCATCAGCATGGCGGGTATATTCCTTTTCGGCATCCTTGTGGAGCGCGTCTTTAACTCGTTTATGTCCGTACCGAAAAATCTGGTCGGAAATGACGAATTCGATGACTTTGACGATTTTGACGATGAAGATGAGGATGAAGATTATCTTGATTTCGATGACGATTCAGAATTAAGCGATAAGGAAATGGATGATGTCTTTGCAGGCATCCCCCGCTGGAGGCGTCCCCTCAAAACGCTGGATTTCTCAAACGTGAAGCCCGACGACCGTTGTCCATGTGGAAGTGGGCGCA
>DASWEH010000492.1:0-12421 GCA_036394895.1 Anaerolineales bacterium | reverse complement strand
GCAAATCTGCCCATTTTCTGTTCGGATATTTCGCCCTTGAGAAGTCTCGGCGTTTCTTATGTAACTTATTTTTCACCCGATGGCGACCCCGAAACGATTGCAAACACAATTGCAAATCAGCTTTCCTCAAATCCTGTTTTTCAATTGCATACAAATGTGCGCGGACAATATACCTGGGAAGGGATTTACACGCGATACATTGCACCGCTTCTCATGGGGTGAATACCAGGAGTTATTATGAAGAACCCGTTAAGAAATCGATTTTTCAAGAAAGTTCTTGTTCCAGTTGTGCATGGTTGTGAACAGACGGCAGCAATTGCTGCCGCGCGTGCGATTGCGGGTGAGGAGAATGTCGTGCTGGTCGGCTTGATTTATATCCCTGAAGGTGAATCGCTCAGCAGTGCGGCAGTGTATGCCCAGGAAGTCCGTCAGACGTTGAAGGGTCTTTCAAATCAAAAGCATATTCACCGTTGGACAGAAGTACATGCCACTCACCAACCGTGGGAGGAAATGGCAAAGGTTATCGAAAAAGAAAAACCAGATTTGCTGGTGCTGGAGTATCCCTGCCAGTTTGAAACGTTAAAGACCACTCCGGTAGAAGTTTTGACTCACCCTCCTTGTGACATTGCGATTGTCAACTCAAATGTGTCAGAAACATTCCAAAATATTCTGGTTCCGATTCGCGGTGGTCCGTATGCAGAGCTTGCATTACGCACTGCCTTATCGATGCGGCGTTTCCGTCAGTTTGATATTACATCTTTACATATGGTTCCCACAAATCCTGACTTAAAGCGGGATGCGGCCTTTCGGGGGATCGAACGCGTACTAAGAAACTTGCCCGAGGTAAAGAAACAGGATGTCGCAACCGATAATCCAGCCGAGGTCATATTTGATGCGGCATGCCAGTATGACTTGATCGTGATGGGTGCGAGCGCTCGTTCCACCGGTCAAGTAGCGTCCATTGGGCCTCTCGCAGAACGGATTATGGCTGAAAGTCCCTGTGGCGTGATCGTTGTTAAAACGAAGCGGCCTTCCCTCTTCAGCCTTGAGAGTGAAGAAGCTGGCCAGGCTGCCATTTCGGTGCTGGTGGACAAGTGGTTTGCAGAAAATACCTTCAATGCGGATGAGTTCCAAGATCTGGATTATCTATTGAGCCTAAAACGTGAACGTGGGCTTTCCATCAGTCTTGCGTTTCCTGCGCTCAATGAAGAAGGGACGGTTGGGAAAGTGATCCAGACCATCAAGCAAGCACTGGTCCAGGATGTTCCGTTGTTGGATGAAATTGTTTTGATCGATTCCAATTCCGAAGATCGGACAAGAGAAATTGCGCAAAGTTTGGATATTCCTGTGTATGTCCATCAATCTGTGTTGCCAAAATACGGCTCACGGCGCGGCAAAGGGGAAGCGCTCTGGAAAAGTTTGTATTGCACGCATGGAGACATTGTCATCTGGCTGGATACGGACATCGTCAACATTCATCCGCGTTTTGCCTATGGTTTGATCGGTCCATTGCTCCTGAGGCCTGATATTCAGTTTGTCAAAGGTTTTTATCGGCGTCCATTGAAAGTGGGTGACAAAATCCAGGCCGGCGGTGGAGGCCGGGTCACTGAATTGACTGCCCGTCCGCTTCTCAATTTGTTCTATCCTGAACTCTCAGGCGTCATTCAGCCTCTTTCTGGAGAATATGGCGGGCGGCGGACAGCACTTGAACAATTCGGTTTTTTCTCAGGCTATGGGGTCGAGATCGGTTTATTGATCGATATGTTGGAAAAGTTCAGCTTGAATGCCATTGCCCAGGTCGATTTACAGGAACGCATCCATCACAACCAGCCGCTTGAAGCACTAAGCAAAATGTCGTTTGCCATCATTCAGGCTGTGATCCGCAAGCTGGAATCCCGCTACGGGCAGAGCATTTTGGAAAATGTCAACAGAACCATGAAGTTGATCCGCTATGAAGAGGGAAGTTTTATGCTGGATGTTGAAGAGATTGCAGAACGGGATCGTCCACCCATGATTGAGTTGCCCGAATATCTCGAGCGATCACAGCTCTTGTCTCAGAGTTGATTTAGACTTTATCTGCATTTCTTCCCTATCAACCCCATAACGCAAATGAAGGAAACGAACATCGATGATCGGCATTGATATTGTGTTTATCGAGGAAATTACAGTCATTCTCTTGTTGATTGCCTCAGCCGTTGCCGTGCTGGCGCGGCGATTACGGATTCCTTACACCGTTGGCTTGGTGCTGATCGGTCTGGCACTGAGTTTGCTCAGTGCAAATGAGATCAAAGTTTCGCCTCAAATCATTCTGGCATTGCTTGTCCCGCCCTTGATCTTTGAAGCTGCATTCCATCTTAGCTGGGATGACTTGCGCCGGGATTTCTGGTTGATTTTGTTGCTTGCCATCCCGGGTGTCATCCTTACTACATTCCTCGTTGGAGGAGTCGTTGCATGGGGTACTGGATTAATGATCCAGGCGGCATTGGTCTTTGGTGCGCTCGTCTCTGCGACGGATCCTGTCGCTGTGGTGGCTTTGTTTCGCAGGCTGGGAGTTCCGCGTCGATTGCAAGTGTTGCTCGAAGGCGAAAGTCTGTTCAATGACGGGACAGCCATCGTTATGTTCAACTTGATGATTTCGATTGCACTCGCTAGCCAATTTAGCCTGGCCAGCAGTGTGCGTGATTTCATTGCTGTGTCGGGTGGTGGCGTTTTGATCGGGATTGCACTTGGGATGCTCGTGTCGCAAGTGATCGGACGTATTCAAGATCCACTCGTCGAAACGACATTGACAACCGTCCTGGCATTCGGCTCGTATCTTGTGGCGGATTATTTTCACGTAAGCGGTGTATTAGCTGTTGCAGCGGCGGGAATCATAAACGGGAACGCGGGACCAAGCGGAATGTCCGCCACGACGCGGCTCGTTGTATTTAACTTCTGGGAATACGCCGCCTTCATTGCCAATTCATTTATATTTTTGCTGATCGGCCTTACCTTCGATCTGGATGTGATGATCGCCAATTGGCAGGCGATCATTTGGGCGATCCTGGCTGCGCTGGCAGCCCGCGCGGTCAGTATTTATGGGTTTTCGTTTTTTGGCAGAGAAATTCCCAGAAAATGGAAACATGTTTTGTTCTGGGGCGGGCTGCGCGGCGCGATCACTCTGGCATTGGCTCTCAGTCTTCCTGAAACGGGACCACTTGCTTCCGCGCGAGAGAGTCTGCAAGCCATGGCGTTCGGGGTTGTGTTGTTCACACTGCTTGCACAAGGGTCTTCCACCGATTGGTTGGTGGAGCGATTGAAACTTATCCAGCGTTCGGAATATCAGGAGGAGTATGAGCTTCGCCACGCACGCTTTGTGGCGGGACGTGCCGCCCATGATTACCTGCGACGCATGACTCAGCATGGGTTGCTCTCCGAACATACCTGGCGGAGACTTTCTCCACTTATCCAAAAACAAAACGATGCGCTGGTGGAAGCTATCCGGGAAGTGATGATTTCTGATCCAGCCGTGGAAGCCGAGGAACTTGATACGGCGCGGCGCGAAGCCTTACGCGCCCAGCGCAGCGCCTTGCGAGGGCTCCTGCGGGATGGTGTCATATCTGAATCAAGTTATTCTCTTCTCCTTGATGAAGTCGACTCAGCTTTGATGCAGGAAAATCTAACCTGGCCCGAACCTCCAAATGACTGAAGTGCAGACAAAAGTTCGGACAATCGGTTCTTCAGCCACTGACACTTGTGCCTGTCTGGCTTTAGCCTGACAGTGCAGGTGTCGCAAGGATTATCACGGATAAAATTGAGAAAATTCAGTGCCAATCCATGTAATTCGTGGCAAAATAGGAATGTCCGAACTCCCATCCGAAACTCAGCAAAGGACAGTTGAATTCGATAAAGACTTCTGATAAGATGAAGGTACCTATGGATACTTCGATTCATCTTCTGTTGTTCGCAGTGGTACAGGAACAGGATCAAGACGTAGCGACACGGGCGCTCGAACAGTTGCGCCTGCCGGTCGTGCGTCTCTCGAGTGCGGGTGGGTTTTTAGGTCGTCGTAATACAACGCTCTTGGTAGGTCTGCAAAGAGGTCGTGAAGAAGATGCACTCAAAGCGCTTGAAGAATCATGTCGTCAGCGCATCGAATATCTTACGCTGCCTCTGGAAGGTTCGCCTCTCCCCATGCCGACGCCGGTTCCGGTTACCGTAGGTGGGGCGACTGTTTTTGCGTTGCCTGTTGAACACTTCGAGGAAATTTAGTCGCAAGTTGACTGTCAGGAGCCTGTCTTATGAAAATGGTCATCCTCATCGTCAAGGATCATGACGCAGACGAGATCACACAAGCGCTCACTTCTGAGAAATATCGGGTGACGCGGGTCGCCTCTACGGGTGGGTTTCTGCGCAGCGGCGTTGTCACCTTTTTGATTGGCATGCGCGATGAACGCGTGGAAGGTGCGCTCGAGTTGATCCGCAAAAAATTGACGCCCCTGCCGTCTGGGGAAAAGCGAGCTACCCTTTTTGTGGTCCCAGTGGAACGCTTCGAACAGGTCTAGTCCAAAAAAATTTATCCACAAAATGACCCATTGATCAATCAACAGGGACACTGAGAAAATATTCTCTGTGTCCCTGTGTGTCTTAACCGTAGCGAGGTAACCATGAATAAATATGTTCGGCTTATTATTACTTTTCTCACTCTGTCCACCGCAATTCTGGCTTGTGCTCTGCCAATTCCCTCCGCTCCACAGAACATTGCTACGGTAACCCCGCCTTTCTCGCCCGATCAGGTAGGGACAGCCGTTGCCATGACATTAACGGGAGTAGCACCTGGCTCAACCCCCAGCACAGATGGATCAGCCGGGTTGCTCCCTCATACGTTTTACTACCTTAGCAAGGATCCTGCCGGTCTTACACAGGTCTTTTGGATCGAACGGGATGGCACGACGCAGCATCAGATCACTTCTGAACCGGTCGACGTCAGCGATTATGATGTTTCTTTGACTGATGGCAGCGTTGCCTACGTGGCAAACAATCAATTGTTGTGGATCAATGCCGATGGCTCCAACCGCCGCCTCATCCTAGATGCAGGCGCGGTAGACCCAAATAACCCCTTTATCACGAACATCAGCAGTCCCGTTTTTTCGCCGGATGGACAAACTCTTGCTTATGGATACAAAGGGTTGCAACTCTATACGGTTTCCACAGGTCAGAGCAATCTCGTCATCGAGAACCAGATCGATGATGCGGGTGGCGGTCTGTTTGTGCCACGCGAGTTATATTCGCCTGAACGTTATTCCCCTGATGGAACGAAGCTGTTAATTACCCTTGGCTATTATGAGGGCGCCTCCTCGGCCGTATATTATCCTGCGACCAGCGCCTTGGTCCGCCTCGAGGGAGGTGAAGGCGCTTTGATCTGTTGCGACGATACCGAATGGTCGGCGGACAGTTCCAGTATTTATGCAGCCAGCCCCACAATGGGCATGTTTAATTCCGGCTTATGGAGAGTCGATGCGGCGACGGGTGAAGTCACCACCTTAATTCAGGGAGATGCTGGAGGTGGCAACTACAATGCCGCCGACGAGGCCTATCTTGCGCCTGATGGTCAGTTATATTTCTTCTTTGCAACTGTGCCTAGCCCGGAGGGAGTTTTCGGTCGTTCGCCGTTGCAACTGGTCCACTCCGCGCCGGATGGCGTCACGGGACGGACGGTGATCAGCGGAGAAGATTTCCAACTGTTGAACGAAGCGTTGTGGGCGCCGGATGCAAGTTTTGTCATTGCGGCCTTGGCGCCAGCTCAAGAAATCTATCAGGGGGGACAGGCAGAGATTGTGTATTTGGACGGCAAGCCAAAAGTTGTATTAACGCCTTCTGCCCAGCAGATGAAATGGGGACCGTAATTGGTTTGTCAAACAACAACTCTATGGGAAGGTCAAACAGCCGACATGGGAACAAAATAATCAATCCGTCCGTATGTATTCTCAGTCAGTGAGTGGAGACATAGAGGTACATTCCCTTGTCGGTTTGATTCGGAGGTAGAGATGAAGAAATATTTGCAGCGTTTGGCTGCTTTTCTGGGGATGATCGTTGCTCTGGCTGCTTGCGCCGCGCCGTTTGGGACTGGCGATCCGCAGTCTTCCGATCGGGTAGCCACCGCCGCTGCCATGACGTTGCAGGCTCTCGCGCCCGAAGCTGTGGGTACGTCCACGAGTCTGCTTCCGCATCTTTTATATTTCCTTGGCAGGGATAATCAAACGATCAGCCAGATCTACCGCCTGGAACGGGATGGCAAGACCAAAACACAACTGACCTTTGAACCTGTCAATGTGGATGATTATGACGTCTCGCTGGCGGATGGAAGTATTGTCTATGTGATGAACAATCAACTGTTATGGGTCAATGCAGATGGCTCCAATCGGCGCGTCTTCGCCGATGGGGGGACTCATCCCGTTTTTTCACAGGATGGAAAAACGCTTGCCTACGCTCGGGGAGGTGTGAATCTGTATGACCTCGCCAGTGGTGTGAACAGCCTCGTGATTGAGGATCACCCGACTGATGGTTCGATGCCACTCGAAACCTATGCGCCTGCAACATTTTCGCCCGATGGAACAAAACTGCTCGTCACGATAGGTCACCCCCCGGATAGTCCCTCCACAGCCGCGATCTATACCCCTGCTACTAACGTTCTTGCACAATTCGCAGGTACGAACGAAGCCTTAACCTGTTGCAATTTCTATGGTGGCGCCGAATGGACAGCCGACAGTTCCAGTTTCTATAGTGTCGCCAGTCAATCTGACTCTTCTTATAAATTTGGTGAGCTGTGGAGGGTAGATACTGCGAGCGCTGCGGTGACAACCATGCTCACTCCGGAGAATCAGACAATCAACCTTCCCAAAGAACCTTATCTTGCTCCGGATGGTCAGTTGTATTTCTTCTTAGGTTCTTACAGTATCGATTCGGGATTTTTCGATGCGCCTGTGCTCCAACTGGTCCGCTCTGCGCCCAATGGGGTGACGGGCCGTACTGTTCTCCGGAATGAAAACTTCGTGCTGATGAATGAAGCCTTGTGGGCGCCCGATGCCAGCTTCGTGATCGTCGCGACCGAGCCTGTTAGGAATTGGAATCAAGGCGGCGTCCTCGAGCTGTACTATACAAACGGGCAAAAAGGCAAGGTGTGGCTTGCGCCGTTTGGAAAGCAAATGAAGTGGGGACCTTAAGAGCTTGTCCAGCAGTTCAACTGCTGGACAACTTTTTTATTTTGCCAAGAGATATTCATCAAAGAACTTGATGACCCGTTTGGTGTATCTCGTTTTGTAATAAGCATACATATTCAAGTGAGGGACATCATTCTCCATCCAAAGCTGGCGCGGTTCACCAGCAGCATCAAATAAGCGTTGTGCTGAATCAAGCGGTACCATTCCATCGCCCATGCCTTGGATGAGAAAAACAGGGCGCGGTTTGATGGATCCGATGTCATCCAAAGGTCGGACCGAATCAATCGATATGCCAGATTCCCTTTCTGCGAAGAATCGAATGAATGAGCGCATAATGGGGAACGGAACCCGCAAATTCATTTCATCGTCCAACGTAGCAAATGGACTATCCGCGACCAGTGCTTCAATCTCAGGATACTCTGCGGTCGCTCGGATCATTGTCACGGCGCCCATCGAACCGCCCCAGGCGCCTACGTGTTCCACATCTCGTTGGGCGAGCGCGAAATCCAGGGCGGCTTTTGCATCTAGGATCTCATAATATCCCAGGGAAGAAAAATTTCCTTCACTTTTGCCATGGGCGCGGAAATCCCATGCGATCACACCGTAGCCGTGACTGGCAAAGAGTGCATAGAAATCCTCCGCACGCTTATCTCCATATCCATGCGCAACCAAAATGACCACTCCATTTTGCGATGGTGTGTACCAGGCGGAGAGTTTGATATTATCTTCTGTAATTAACTCAACATCCTTAAAATCAATTCCATTGGCTTTCAGCAACTCTCCTGAGGCAGTATGCCGTACCGGATGGAGATAATCTATCGCTTGTTGATAGCTGACCCAGAGCACTGACACGATCAATGCAAGGAACAGAGAAAAAATTGCGGCAAGAATTAGTTTTACCCAATATCCCGATCTATTGTCAGTGCGGGGTATTGATTGTTCTAACGTTTTATTCATAGATATTATGGCGCTTCGATTGCGTAGCAGTCACGTTATCCCGGTGCTTTTCGGGGGTGCGATGGTTGACGTTGGCTATCCCAACACGAAATTATCGATCAACCGGGTCTTCCCCAGAAACACAGCCATCGAGAGCAGGGTTTTGCCGGTCACGGTTTCCAATTCCTCCAGCGTGTCATAGTCCGCGCAGGAGACGTACTGCATCTGCGCCAGCGGCTCGGTGGCAAACACTTCCCTCATGATGCGGCGCAGTTCCCCAGCATCCCGCTCGCCGTTTTCATAAAGATTCCTTGCCGCGCTTAACGAGCGATACAACACGGTCGCGGCTTTGCGTTCTTCTGCATTCAGATACACATTACGGCTGGACATCGCCAACCCGTCTGGTTCGCGCACAATGGGACAGACGACGATCTCGATGGGGAAGTTCAGGTCGCGGGTCATCTGGCGGATCACCGCTGCCTGCTGGGCATCCTTCTGGCCGAAATAGGCTTTGTGCGGCTGGACTGCGTTAAAGAGCTTAGTGACCACGGTCGTCACACCCCGGAAGTGACCGGGGCGCATCGAGCCTTCGAGATGGTGCGTGATCACTTCCACATCTACCCAGGTCTGGTAGCCGTGTGGATACATGATCTCGGCGGTCGGCATCCAGACCAGGTCGGCGCCGATCGGCTCGATCAAACTCAGGTCACGATCTAGGTCACGAGGATACTTGGAGAGGTCTTCGTTCGGCCCAAACTGGGTCGGGTTGACGAAAATGGAGACCACCACATGGTCACATTCCTCACAAGCCCGCCGGACGAGGGAGAGATGCCCCTCATGTAAGTATCCCATGGTCGGCACGAGCCCCACTGTCCCTGAGAAAGAACGGCGGGCGGAGCCCAGTTCACTAAGAGTAATGACGGTTCGCATACACGAAACTCCTGATTGCCTGACTAGAAAATCCGTGCTAAACTTACGGTACAAATCAGAAAAGGAGAAACTAATGGCTTACGCGTTTACCAATTCGAAGGGTGTGACCTACTACCTGCACACGAAGAAATCCATGACATCCACCGGCAAGGAGCGGACTCTGTTCTTCTTCTCGAAGGAAGTCAAGGACGGCACACTCGATTCTGTCCCGGACGGCTACAAGGTTGTGGAGATGAAGACCGGTCTGCCCGTCCTCAAGAAAACTGGAGGTGAAACGGAAACTGAAATGGAAGCAACACGGGAAGGAACACCCGAAACAGCACCTGAAGCCACAGGCGAGTAGATAAAGTATAACTCTATCACTCTACTCGAGCCAATTAAATACGGTCCTTTTAGATTAACAGGAGACTAATTATGACACGTACATTTGCATCTAAAAGTCTGACAGAAAACACAGGGAGGGAAACATGCCAGCACTAAACCGCGTTCAACTCATCGGTCGTTTGGGCAAAGAGCCCGAAAGCAAATATACACCCACCGGCAAGCTGGTGACTGATTTTTCGGTTGCCATTAGCCAGCGCTGGAAGACGAAGGAAGGCGAAACCAGGGAGCAGACCGAGTGGGTACATATCGAAACCTGGGAACGCCTGGCGGAACTCTGCCAGGAATATCTTGGCAAGGGTAGCCCGGTCTACGTGGAGGGTCGCCTCAAGACCCAGAGATATGAAGACGAAGGGCAGATCAAGTATTTCACCAAGGTTGTCGCTCAAAACGTCCAGTTCCTCTCTGAGTACCGGGTAGAGGAACCCACTGTAGAAGAACCTGACCTGGAAGAAGAGGACCTTGAATCAGCCTTAACTTCATAGGTTAACCCTCTCACAAAATTAAACTCAAAACGAATGGGCTGCAAATGACTTGCAGCCCATTTGCTTTAAGCACAAGCTTTGCAATAATAAATTCACTAACAAAATTGACAGAACAAAAACATTCTGACAAAAATGTCAAGCTTCACTTATTGACTTATTCTTTTTCGCGACTAAACTATACTTACATTACAAAATTCATCACAGATAGGAAGGAAATATTATGCCAGCATTAAATCGTGTCCAACTGATGGGTCGTTTGGGAAAAGATCCCGAAGGCAAATTCACACCCACCGGAAAGAAAGTGACTCACTTCAGCGTTGCCATTAGCAATCGCTGGAAGAGCAAGGAAGGCGAAGCGAAGGAGTACACGGAATGGGTCAATGTGGAAGCCTGGGGCCGGCTTGGTGAAATCTGCCAGGAGTATCTTAAGAAGGGCAGTCTTGTTTTCGTTGAGGGCCGTTTGAAGACGGACAGATATGAAGACAAAGGTGAAACCAGATTCTATACCAAGGTGGTCGCCCTCGCAATGCAAATGCTTGATCGCAAACCCAGTGAAGAGCCGGTCACGACCGTGGAAGAAGAGGCGATCGAATACGAAGCCTAACATTTCAAAAACATAAAATCGAATACAAAAGGCGTAATGCAATCGATAGGAACCTGCATTACGCCTTTCGATTCACCTGTGTTATAGTTGGGGAAGCCAGCCTCCACGAAAACGACACTCGACATATTGATTCCCACAAAATGCCTAAGCGTAAAAACACTGTCACGTCCGCATTCGGTTCCCCGGGCCGCGAGGGACACGATTCGTCTGCGTTCTATCAGACGCGCTTGTATGCGGACCGGCTTCACCCTGCAGGAAAGTCTGAGGCGTACATCGAGAACCCGATCAATGAAGTGGATGTGATCTACCAATCCTCGTGTGAAGAGATGAAAGAGCTGCCCGATTGTTCGGTGCACCTGATGGTGACCTCGCCGCCTTATAACGTGGGGAAGGAATATGATAACAACCTGACGCTCGAAGAGTATCTGGCGTTTTTGATACGGGTGTGGAAGGAGACCTACCGGGTGCTGGTGCCGGGCGGGCGGGCATGCATCAACATTGCGAACGTGGGACGCAAGCCGTATATCCCGCTACATGCTTCGATCATGCACGACATGATCGACCTGGGGTTCCTGATGCGCGGGGAGATCATCTGGGATAAAGCCGCCTCCGCTAGCTCGTCCACGGCGTGGGGTTCGTGGCAATCGGCGACCAACCCAACCCTGCGTGATACGCACGAATATATCCTGGTGTTTTCGAAGGGGAGTTACCGGCGGGATAAGATGGATGGGCGGGCCAGCACGATCTCGAAGGACGAATTCCTCGAGTTCACAAAATCCGTGTGGGGATTTCCATCCGAGTCGGCCCGGAAGGTGGGACACCCGGCGCCGTTCCCGATCGAGCTGCCGTATCGTTTGATCCAACTCTATACGTTCTCCAATGAAATTGTGCTCGACCCGTTCATGGGCTCCGGGCAAACTGCGCTAGCGGCGTTGAAAGCCGGCAGGCACTTCACCGGCTATGAGGTCAATGAGAAGTACGTGCGGCTGGCAAATGAGAGGATCCGGAACGGGAAATGACATTCTGAGTAGACTGATTGCAAACGTCTCAAATCACTAACCACGAAGACACGGAGACTCAGAGTTTTCTTTATTTCTTCTGAATGTCTTGGCGCACGCGAGGGAAAGCGGCTTGAGCGATTTGAATTCCTAAAAAGTTACAAAGTAAAAAGGACGATCGCGGCGAATGCCAGTAGGACTCCGAAGGCCTGGAGTCCGTTGATCTTTTCCTTCAAAATGATCCAGGCGAGCAATACGGTGGAGGCGGGGTAGAGGGCGCCTAGCACGGCGGCAACGTCGATGCGACCGGCTTGGGCGGCGAGGACATAAAAGCCGTTCCCGGCGATATCAATGATCCCATTGACGAGACACAACGCCCAGACTTCGCGCGGTGGCAGGGCAGGCTGGCGCGTGAGTAAGGCGAAGAGCCCGAACGCGGCAAACCCGGCGAAGCGTGCCGCCACCAGGGGCCAGAAGAAGGCGTTGAGCGTGGCGCGGTGGATGATGAGAAAGTAGGAGCCGAAGAACAAGCCGGAGAGAAGAGGCAGGCGCAGGTCTGCGAAGCTGCGCAACCCCTGCAGAGGAGAGCGCCAGTCCGCCCCACCCGTTTGAGAGATGAGCCAGACTGCCACGAAGGCCAGCACGAAGCCGATGAGGGTGGCAAGGGAGGGAGCGCCCAGAACGAAGAACCCGAAGATCACCGGGACGAGGGCGGCAAACAGCGCAGAGACCGGGGCGGCGATGGTCATCTGCCCGGAAGCGAGAGCCCGGTAGAGCATGAGCAGTCCTCCCAGCCCGAGCAGGCTGGACGCCGCGCCGAGAAGCAGGACGACCGCCGGGGGAACGGTCTCCCGGATGGCGAGGGCGATGATGATAAAGGGGACGAGC
>DASWEH010000491.1:0-2886 GCA_036394895.1 Anaerolineales bacterium | reverse complement strand
TTGGATAACGCTGTTTGTAGAGTTGCCTGCTGTTGTAGGAGAAAGCAAACAAGCGCAGGGCACAGCAGAGCGCATAGGTGCAACGCGAGAAACAACGTGACTTGCGAGCCAAGCGAGCCAGATAATGTCGTAATTCTGCATTATCCGCCTCGACCGAATAGGTATCGGACTTGCCTTCCGAAACTTCATATCTACCAAAGTGATCCCAAAGACGAGCATAGGCATCAAAGCCATCACTGTAATACCACTTTGCCTTTGGTGCTTCATCCACCATCTGCTGAATGGCTTCCTGGGTGCGTTCCCAGACCACGGCCCAGCCCAATAGACAGCGGGTTTTGCGGTCTACAATTGTAAGAACGTAGATTCTGTTTTTTTATCGCCGATAAAGGTGAATAACTCATCCATTTCAGCTTCTTTCACTTCTTGTGGCAAGGGTGCATTCGGCGAGGCTTCTGCACGCTCCACGATCCAAAGGGCAACCGTCCGATGGTGAACTTTCAGTTGTCGCCCAATCTTGCGCAGGTTCATGCCATCCACATACATCTCGGCAGCTCGTTTGCGCAGGCTTTCAGGATAGCCTTGCAGTTTTGGTTCGGGCGTGTACTTGCGATTGCAGTGCATACAGCGATACCTCTGCGAACCCGCATCTGTTCGACCGGCTTTGTTTTGACGACTCGTTTTGTGGCAATGTGGACACTTTATCATTTGCCTATTTTAGCCCATTCTTTTAGCCACTCCCAGCTTTTTTGATTTAGAATCGATTTGTGTTGAACGGGGTAAGATTGAAATCCGTTTTCTCTTCATTGACCAATTGCGAAACCAATTTCCCTGTGATGGGTCCCAGTGACATGCCCAGCATGGCATGACCTGCGGCGATGAAAAGATTATTCAATGAATCAGAATGGCTAATGATGGGCAATCCATCGGGCGTACAGGGACGCAAGCCGCGCCAGATTTCGAGAACCCGCGCCTGGTCAAGACCAGGCAAATATTGCTGCGCCCCTTTTCGGATCGCTTCCACGCGCCGCATGTTGAATGAAAAATCCATGCCAGCCAGTTCAAGAGTCCCTGCCACACGCAACGCGTTTCCTAATGGATTCACCACTGTATGGGCTTCTCCGAACAACAGCGGAATTTTCGGAGAGATGGCTGGTTTCTCAAAGGTGATGCTATAGCCCTTTGCCGCCTGGATCGGAATGTTCAGCCTCAACGCCCGCGCGATTTCCGGCGACCATGATCCCGCCGCGAGGACGACCTTTTGCGGATGAATATCTCCACGCGTTGTTTTGATTGCGATGACACTTCCATTTTTCGTTTCCAACGCAAGGACTTCTGTCCCCGTTGAAATTTCAGCTCCGAACTCCCTAGCTTTTTCTGCCAAACCCGTCACGAATCGAAAAGGATTGATATGTGCATCGCGCGGGTAATAGACTCCGCCGACTACGCTTGGCAGCAATGCAGGCTCCAGATTGCAAACGTCCGAGGCACTCATCAGCTTGATGGGGATATCAAATGTTTCTAAAAGATGCGCCTCTTCCACTCCCCCTTTCAATCCTTGCTCTGTCAAAAAGACCTGCAAAGACCCATTTCCCTCGAATCCGAAATCAAAATTTGTATTTTGAGAGAGTTCATCATACAAGGCGCGGCTTGCCAACAGCAGATCGCGCATCACAGGGAGAGAGCGCATCATCTGCTCGTGCCGACTGGCAAACACAAAACGAGTCAGCCATTTGAGCAGATCCATATCCAGGCGCGGTTTGAGATAAAACGGACTCGCCGAATCCAGAAGCCAGCGCAGCCCATTTCCCAACGCGCCCGGCGAAGCCAACGGCACCGCATGACTCGGGGCGATCAGTCCTCCATTGCCGTAGGAACAACCCGAGGCGATCTCGCCTTTTTCAATTAATAAGACTTTCGCACCCTTTTGTGCGAGATAATAGGCGGAGCATACTCCAATCACGCCACCACCAATGATCGCAACGTCATATTGAGAGTTCATAGCTTTTTGCCTCTATGAGAAGGATTATACATGTTCACGATTCGTTGAAACGGTCGCCGGGCTGTGGGATTCATTGGAATCAGAAAAATAAAAAGCGCTTCTGGAAAATTCAGAAGCGCTTTTACTTTTTTTAGCTCGTGACAGCCACTGCGTTAATGTACAGTAATGACAAGTTGAGGAGGATTGGCGCCTTCTTTGGATGAGTAATCAGCTCCATCACTGGATGTGGAAGAGATTCGTAGACTATACGTTCCATCCCTGGTGATCAAAGAGGTTATGTCGATCTCATACCAATTGTTCGCACTGACAGATCCCAGCGAAGCCAGAAGATTGGTGAGAGCCGCAGGCGCATTGTTCCATGTGATGGTTTCTTCCTGCCAGGACGTATCGCTCACCGCATAGAAATCTCCCCCTTTGCTCGAGGGATCGACGTTATAGAAACGCAATTTTGCACTGGCAATCTGTTGACCGTTCAACCCCGAAACATCAAACTTGAGCAAGAAGTGTTTGATCGGGCTATTGTCGACTTGCAGCGTTGTCGCAGACCCATAGTTGGTGGTGGGCGAACCACTTGCAATATAAGCATCCTCCACGGGCAGGAAGGTCAATGAGGACACTGGAAGCGTAGAGGTGGAAGTCGGGCTACTGGTCGGTGTCGAAGTCTTGGTTGCCGTGGATGTTGCTGTGTTTGTCGGCGTCGCTGTAGATGTCGGTGTGTTGGTTGGCGAAGGACCGACCGTACTTGTTGGGGTCTTTGTGGGCGTGCTGGTAGGAGTCCCTGTAAACGTTGCAGTTGGGGTAGGCGAGGCTGTGGCCGTCGGCGTAGGCGTGTTAGGTGTAGCTGTAATGCCAGGACCGGGAGGAGTGAAAACGATGAAGTTGAATGC
>DASWEH010000490.1:0-6653 GCA_036394895.1 Anaerolineales bacterium | reverse complement strand
CCTTTATGTGCGGTGTCGACACCCTGTTTTACGCTGACACTTTTCATGGCCTCGGTCTCGGTCCGCGGCTTTTTTAGAAATATGACGTCGTCTCTGTATTTTTCCGGTTCTTTGCCAAACCCATGAGGAGCGTGCTCTACTACATGCATAAGCTGTTTGGGGGTGAGCACAACAATGCGCGGCTCGTACGCAAATCGCACGGACAGCGCTAGTTCTATTTTGCTCACAAGTTTGGTTGCGTCTCTTTCTTCGGATTGAAACAATACATTTCCGCTTTGAATATAGGTAGCGACATCTGCAAAACCGATGTTTTCAAAACACTCTTTCAGATCGGTCATTTTGATGATGTTGCCCCCACCGACATTGATGCCACGAAGCAGTGTAAGGTATTGAACTGATGTCATAGTGTTTCTTCCTTCAATTGTTCAGCTAGCTCTCGTATTGAACGGCATCTCGAACAACGGTACAAGCGCGGCCAGACAGTCGGCCTACGATAGCATTTCGGCTGACCAACCCAATCCCTGTCGGGCGCAACCGAGGTGAAACCCATTCGTGATTTTGACCGGACAGCACCCGCCCCGGCCCAACTGCTTGAAAACGCGACGACTCCCACTATCACGACCCTGACGCACTTTGCTGGGGGTCGGGTGCACATCGCAGATCCCGCGAAGGCGGAGCTGTGTTAGGCAGTTTTGTGACTATAAGACTCCCCGCTGTTTGCTTATGACAGGTGCAGAAACACGTCTGGCTTTTGCTCGGCAATTCTCAACAAGGCAACCGCGGGACCACTTGGCTTACGCCGTCCTTGTTCCCAATCCTGAACAGTGCGCAAACTGACACCCATTAAACCTGCAAACGCCGACTGGGATAGCTTTAATCTTGTACGGATCACTTTGGGGGAGGAAGGCCGTTTCAGGGAGCGCACGCGCAAAGATTTCTTGCCAGCCTTGTACGCCTTCACATCACGAATGCCATCGAGAATTTCTTGACCAATATCACGCTTAGCCATTTTCAATTTCCTTTGCGATCTGACGCAGAACATGAGCGGGAATATTTTCTACTTCATTTTTGCTGTAAATGGTCAACAGCCAGATTTCATCATCTTGCTTCTTGAAGTAGTAAATCACCCGCACACCACCGCTTTTTCCTCTGCCTGCTATTGCCCAACGGACTTTTCGGACGCCGCCAGAGCCACGAACCACCTTGCCTGTTTCTGGATACTGGAGCAAGAAACTTTGCAGACCGAGATATTCATCTTCAGAGAGGTAATCATAAACATACTTTGTAAAAGCAGTGGCTTCGATGAACTCCATAAACTAATTATACGGCAATGCCGTAGACACTTCAAGTACCCCGTTTTGGTGATTTCAATCGTGTGCTCTTACAAGGAATTGCCCAACGGGTGTTTATGCAGTCTGTATAATTCCTCATATGATATGCGGTCAAAGATTAATCTGTTTTGAATATAACAGTCTTGGGCTGTGTTAGCCTGTCTTTTTGGGTGAGTGTACAGGCGAAACCTCTCTTATCCTTTTCCCAATTTCATCTTTATTTCGCCGATGATCGGCTGTAGTTTTTGCTTTAATTCTTTAAGAGTACTCCAAAACACGATGGGCGTATCTTTGATGTCAAAAGGTAGTTCTGTCCCTTCCTTTGCAGTGATGATCACGGGACGTCCCATTCCCTCTGCGAAACCAATCTCGTAAAAAACATTCAGGCTTTTCTCCGTTACATCGGCAATGACAAATGCTGAATGCCGGATGCCCTCCAGGATGCGCGGGGTGATCCTTTCCAGGGAGGTACCCTGGTCCGTGCGTTCAGCATCGAAACCAGAGTCATTACACACCGTATCATAGGCATCGTATAAATCATCATATTCCTGTTTAAATGACATGACGATGAAAACTTTCTTCGAGGTCATTAAATTTTCACAAAGAGTGAGCACATCTTTTGCCAGTTGTTCAACATCGTCTGTGTATTGATTAAGCATGTCAAAATCTTCTTTGGATACCAGATGAGAATATTTTTTCGAAAACTCGTCCCTTTCTCTCTCAAATATCACCGCACCCGCCCCTCCGAAACGTGCCACACCCAGGATAGGCTTATTCCCAATCCGCGCCCAATTTGCAGCAAAAAAGGTCCCTTCACTACCCGCCACAAAAACAGCTACATCCGCTTCGGCAATCTGTTCAGGAAGGCTCAGGTTCGGGGTGGAAAGTGACCAATCGTCGCGTTTCGATACTTGAATGCGACCAATATGGTGGCCTGGCACATCGGGTTTTAGCTTGTAGCTGATGATCCGGTTGCGAATCTCATTCGCTTGTCCATTGCGCTCAAGCCACGCGGCAGCGGCCTCAGCGACTGCCTTATCCAAAGAGCTCCGACAGCCTGTGAGTAAAATATGTCCGCGTTCAACGACTTTTTCAGCGAACTTTTCCACAAATTGCCCGCACAGGGTCTCATCCGTCTGAACCTCTCTGAGCGATCCTCCGACAAATAGTTTCATTTTTTCTCCAATTTTGAAGATCAGAATAGGATGTCGACCATCGTGTTAGATCTTCCCCGCGGCCTTTGCCCGATCTAAAACTTTTTGAGCGTTCTTCAACAAGGGCATATCGATCATCTTGCCGTCCAATGCGAATGCGCCCTTGCCTTCCTTCTGACTGGCTGCGAACGTAGCCACAACGCGCTGCGCGTATTCAATCGCTGCCTCGGAGGGCGTGAACGCTTCCTGCACCGCTGCCACCTGGTTCGGATGAATGATCTGTTTCCCGCTGAAGCCGAGGCGTGCTCCCTGCTCCGCTTCGAGGCGCAGTCCTTCCACATCGCGGAAATCAATATAGACCATGTCGATCGCCTGCAATTCATTTGCCCCACAAGCGGTGACCACTGCCGAACGGGCGTACAAGACCTCGTGCGCTTCCCTGGTGCGGGTGGCGCCAATGGAGGCAGCGTAATCTTCCGCGCCGAAAATGATGGCATCCAGACGTCGATCGGCTTCTGCAATTTCCTTGAGATTTAGGATGCCTTTTGCCGTCTCCACGCCCACCAACAAACGGATGCTGCCCCGCTCCGTCTTGCTGGAGTGTTCATAAGTTTCGATATATTCGCTAATCAACCTTACTTGTGCGGCTGTCTCTACCTTGGGTAGGACAATCGAAGCAGGGTTTGTGGCGACTGCTGCAGCCAGGTCGAATTTTTCGAAGCCTGATCCAAAGCTATTGATGCGGATACAGCGCTCGGAATTGCCAAAGTCTAGGTCTTTCATCGCCTGGGCAATGACGGCGCGGGCCTCTGCTTTGTGCGAGATCGCCACACCATCTTCCATGTCCATGCAAACACAATCCACGCCCAGGGTGGCGGCTTTTTCGATTTTGCGACGGTCGTCGCCGGGCATGTAGAGTAGAGCGCGTCGTGAATGCATAAATCTCCTTTAAGGGTTGAGTTCTGTTAACTCGTTGTCTGTTAGATCTAATTCATAATTCTGCGTCTTAATCTGCGCTTTTTCAAGAATCTCAGCTTTTACGATAATCTTCGTTTGATCTACCCATTCAATTACCCGCATACGACTTTGATGGTCTTTTATCAATTCAGTTAATTTCAATTCATCCTTATCCCACAGGATAATTGATGTGGCAATATATTCATAGGTACTCGTATTAAATTGTGTTATGGAAAATACAAGTTTTTGACTATCGGGAGACCATACAAATCCTCCGCCAGTATTGTATTTGGGGTCGAGTTCAAAAGATTGTTCATCACCTGACTGTATATCACGTAAATTTAATATGACGGGCGATTGGTCAGTCACAATATAAGCCAATATTTTGTCATCTGGCGAAAACGAAAACGAATAAAATATCCAATCACTTTTACCCAGAGGCAATACTTCGTTGATTTGACCTGTTTCAAGATTGAGACGATATAGGACTATTCCCTGATGAAAAGGTTCCCAATAACCATCTGTATGTGGGTCGGAGCTTACGTAGGCGTAAACGCCATCATTGGACCAATGGTTTAAGCCGATAAAGTATTCCGTATAAGGATTAATCAATGCGTCGGCAGATACTTCCCATTTTTTTGTTTCGTCCACACGGACCACCTCAATGGTGTCCGAACTACAAAACACAACCACCCATTGACCGTCGGGAGAAAATCTAAATCCCCTTGCCTGGTTATCTCTGCAATACTTGTCCAGTTTATTATGCAGGAGCTGTTGTGTTGCTGTAATAGAGATCTGTCCCAGAGAAAGAGTTGGTGTCACCGTTTTCGTGAGACCAGCATAATAAGTCGGCAAATACTCTTCAGACCAAACCCAGACTGAACAAGTCGCCGAAGCACCTGTTCCCTCCACGACTACCATGTTCATTTCCAGGTCTGCATTCATCGGGATCATGATATCCGCATTCACATAGCCATTACCGTCTGTCATGAATGTATTCGTTGATTCTTGATGAGGGAAGACATAAATCGAAACCTTATCATTCGGGGGCATACCAAAAACCGATACTTTGATAGTAGAGCCAAACCATACAGATTCAGGCCATACCTGGCAAAAGCGGAACCCTCCATATTGGTCTTTTGCTTCTTGGTTGTATTTATCAAGAGTGGACGTGGGTCTTAATAATGGGGTTAGAGTAACTAGTGGCCTGGAAGTTTGAGTACGTTGAGCTTGTATGACAGGCTCAGTGACAACCGGCGTTCCACACGCTGAAAATAAGAACAAAAGAAAAATGAATATGCCCACTTTCTTCATGCTTTACCTGTAAAATTAAATATCATTTGTTCTTCTTCAAAAACATTGCTGTCCTCTCAAACTCGACCACAATTGTACCGTCCGGCTTTTTGCCTGTACATTTGATCCGTACAATGCCTGCGTTCGGCCTGGATTTGGATTCCCGTTTCTCGATGATCTCGCTTTCGGCATAGATCGTATCACCATGAAAGACCGGGTTGGGATGGACAACCTTATCGTATCCCAGATTTGCCACAATTGTACCTTCGGTCAATTCTGAAACCGTCAAGCCGACGACGAGTCCGAATGTAAATACGCCATTGACCAGGCGTTGCCCGAACTCCGTTTTGGACGCAAAATCTTCGTTGACGTGCAGCGGCTGGGTGTTCATCGTCAGGGCGGAGAAGAGGACGTTATCCATTTCAGTAACGGTACGTCCTCCATGTTGAAATTTCATCCCCACCTCGAGTTCGTCAAAATATTTCCCGGGCATAGGACCTCCTATTTACTACTGAGTCACGAAGGCTTGCTAGAGTTCTTCCTCAACGTTCTTTGCGTCTTTGGCTTTATTTCTTTCTGCCGATTTGTAATAAATCCCTTCAATTCGGAGTGGTTCTCTTCAACGCTCAGTTCCAACTCGTCCATACGCCGCATCAGGTTGTTGATCTCCAGCTCCGCTTTTGTGTTCACCTGATGGTCGATCTCTGCCGCGAGTCGGTCTTTGGAGGACTGCCGGTTCTGGCTCATCATGATAACCGGTCCGGCGTAAGCGGCCTGGAAGGACAGCATTAGATTGAGCAAAATGAACGGGTACGGATCCCATCCCTTGATCCAGGCAGTGATGTTGAGGACGATCCAGACCACGAGAAGGATGCTTTGGATGATGATAAAGGGCCAGGAGCCGATCGTATCTGCGACCCGGTCCGCGATACGCTGACCGAGCGTCAATTGTTCCTCTTCCATCTCGTTCACATTGCGGCTGACCATGGATCGGAAGATGCGGTCGTTTTCACGCAAACGTCCGCCCAGCTCCACCATAACGTCGATGGCGGCGTGAGTATGAGTCCGCAGGAAGTCAAAGAAATCATCGCGTTCCAAGACTAGGGTGGTCAAGTCTTCGATGGCGCGGACGCGCGCCGAGCGTGGCTCATTGGTCAGCATGGAAAGCTCGCCAAAGAAATCACCCGGACCCGCCTTATGCAAGACAAGATCTGCTCCCCCCGCGTCACGGACGGTGATCTCCACATTGCCCTCGGTAATGACATAAAAGAGATTTCCAAGTTCCCCCTCGCGAATAATCACCTGCCCGGCTTTGAATTTCATCTCTTCCATGATGGCACGAATACCAGCCACCTCCTGCTCATCCATTTCACTGAAAAGAGGTACTTCGCGCAGTTCGATTTCAGCCATAATGTTTTCCTTTCACCACGGAGAATTTAAAAAAGATTTCGTCAGTATCTCCGTGATTCGGTGGTTAGTTCTCCTCGATCTCAATTAAGATCTGTTCTCGTTCAACGGTTTGACCTTGCTTCACCAATAATTTCATCACCTTTCCAGCGCGCGGTGCCTGGATGCGGATTTCCATCTTCATCGCCTCGAGCACCAAGAGGGTCTGACCTTTTGTCACCGATTCTCCCTCAGCTACGTTCACCGCTCTTACCTGACCTGGCATGGGCGCGGCTAATTCGGATGCATGATCATGTCCCGCGCCTCTTCGCTGCGCGCCCGCCGCAGGTTTGGTCAACACAAACGTTTGCCCATTGACTGTCACCCAGCGTTTGGCGTTATCTGAGGAAACATAGGCTGTGACGCGCTTTCCATCAATGAGCAAATCCAATTTCCCATCTTTTGCCCGAAGAATTTCTACGTCAACAGTTTTCTCTCCAATCGTGGCACGATAGGATTTGCCAGATGGTGT
>DASWEH010000489.1:0-8441 GCA_036394895.1 Anaerolineales bacterium | reverse complement strand
CCGTATTGCCGAAAAATCTGGGACGGTATTTAGCATCAGGCACGGGATGATCCATGCCGGTCAGGATCATGCCGCCTTGTTCAAGATGTTTTACTGCCTGCCTCAACGTACTTAACGAGGCTGGAATCAAATTCATTCCGGTCTTTTTGCGCATTTCATATTCGATCAATCTTCCCCCTTGCGGGTCAGGGATCGTCAGAACCATTGCTTTCAGCCCTTGCCGGCCGATAGATTGCAGGATGAGGTCAAAGGCACTCAGATGAAGGCCGACAATCACCAGTCCACGCTCGGCAAATTCGGGGCGTCCGATCAATTCGCGAGCCAGAGGATTTAGCTGGATCAAACGCTGCGTCGCCTCCGGGTTTTCGACGTAGTGATACAAATGATAAAGGTCGCGAATATTATTTCGCAATGTCTCCCGAACGACTCGATCCAGCGCCTTTTTCTCCAGATTTGCCCCTCGCACCACCCACTGGTTGGCTCTGACCGCCTGAGTCACATTCGAATCTCGGCGAGCTGCTGCCCAATCTCCGATGAAATTACAGAGAGGAAATCCAAGGCCGGGCGGGATTGCCCTTCCTAAAAGGAAGGCCAGCCTTACTGCAAAAGGATTGTTGATAATCTGCTGAAGGTCGATCTTCATAATGTCCCTTGGCAAAGATTATAGCATTACCCAGCTCTTACCTTATTCCTACCTTTATTTTCTTGACACAACCTATCCCTCATGTTATCCTTGTGCTTTGTAGGATACCAGTAGTTTGCTTTGGAAGTACCAGGTTGGCTCACGGATCGTCCGTGAGCCGCTTTGTTTTACGCCGTTGAGGCGCTCCGATGCAACACCCAATGAGTACCCTCCATATTTTTTATTTGCCATAAGGAGGCAAAAATGTCGGAACGTATCAACGGTACAGTCAAGTGGTTCAATGGAACGAAGGGCTATGGCTTCCTCGCTCGCGAAGGCGGCGATGATGTCTTCGTCCACTTCTCAGCCATTCAAGGTGAGGGGTTCAAGAACCTGCAGGAAGGCCAGAAGGTCGAGTTCACTGTTGAACAAGGCCCCAAGGGTCTTCAGGCCAGCAATGTGGTCGTTGTCAACTAATTGACTGACGGATACAAAAAATCCCCGAGATGAAAATCTCGGGGATTTTTGATTCATATGTTCTCTTGATTACAAGGACTTCGAAGTATTATCCATATCTGGTCATAAATTTTTCCATACGGTGGAGAGCCTCTTCGATCTTGCTATATTCGGTTGCGTAACACATTCGGGTGAACCCGTTGCCTCCTGGACCGAAGGCGTTGCCCGGTACGACCGCAACATGCTCCTCGAGGAGCAATTTTTCAGCAAAGACTTCATCATCCATGCCGGTAGCTTGGATGTTTGGGAACGCGTAGAAGGCGCCGCGCGGCTCAAAGGTCCGCAAGCCGAGCCGGTTGAGTCCCGCCACCAGCAGTCTTCGGCGGCGATCATACTCTGCGACCATTTCCTCCACATATGAATTTCCATTTTTCAGCGCTTCAAGCGCGGCATCCTGTGCAGTCGTCGGCGCGGACATGATGGTGTATTGATGGATGCGCACGAGTCCCTGAATGATGTCTGCTGGACCGCAGGCGTAACCAATGCGCCAGCCGGTCATCGCATAATCTTTTGAAAAACCGCCAAGCAAGACTGTTCGATGCTTTATGCTTTCATCCAGAGCAGGGAAGCAGACATGTTCAAAATCATAGACCAGACGATCGTAGATTTCATCCGATACAACCAGCAGATCATGCTCCTCTGCAATCTTGGCAATCTCGAGCAAAACTTCACGGGTCGCCACCGCGCCGGTCGGATTGGATGGATAACCAATAAAAATGACTTTCGTGCGCGGTGTGAGCGCTTTGCGAATATCGGCTGGGTCGACCATGAAATTATTTTCTTCACGTGCAGTCACCTCGACCGGCACGCCGTTTGCCATGATGACTTCCGCCTGATAGGAAACAAAACATGGGGTGGGAATGATGACTTCGTCGCCGGGGTCAAGCAGCGCGGTGAACGTAAGATAAAGTGCTTCTGAAACACCCACTGTCGCGATGATCTCGTTGGTTGGGTCGTACTTTACTTTGTATAAATGCATCAGGTTATCGGCGATTGCCTGACGCAATTCCATCTTGCCCCAGTTCGAGGTGTAATGCGTCTCACCGTTTTGCAGGGAGCGAATGCCCGCTTCCAGAATTGGCTTGGGCGTTGTGAAATCCGGCTCGCCAATGCCAAGCGAGATCACATCCTTCATGGTCGCGGCAATGTCAAAAAATTTTCGGATGCCCGAAGGCTTGAGTCCAGCTACTCGTTTTGAAAGACGTTGAACATTGGTCACTTCCTGCATTGCGCCTCCTCAATATTTTGTATTGCTCTTTGCGCCATCCTCGGCGCAAACGGACGCCGAGGACGGCGCAAAGAGCATTTAAATTGGTTGGATATGCCATTCATCGGGGACTTCCCGATAGGTTAGATCAAAGGCTTGCCCATCCGCGGTCTTGACTCGGAATCCCTTTTCGCCGGGCCCGCGCCAGCGCGACACGATCTCGGCGATCTCGTAGCGCACTCCCTGCCACGTGAGCGAAAGCGGGCGCTCCGCGTATTCAAAATCCGAGCGGCATTCAACAGTATCCATCATGACAAAAGGATATCGCTATTGTCGCCAACGTTCAACTGGATGACCTGCCCATCGCCTCTGCCTTGAACCCTGGCCTTGATCCCCACCAGCGAGCGACTCAACACCGCGTCCTGGATTTCGCAATCCGCCTCAACAATACTTTCCTCAATTTTGCTGTTCTCGATCTTACAATTTGCACCGATGGAGGAATACGGTCCAATCACCGAGTTCGTTATTTCGGCAGAAGGATGGACAAAGGAAGGAGCGATAATTTGAACGCCATCCAGGGTTTCGTTTTTTGTTTTGTTGGCTTTGACTTCCAGCAATATTTTGTTTGTCTCCAGCGTGGCATCGATCGTTCCCGTATCCAGCCAACTTTCACTTTGCTGTGTGCGAACCTTTGCGCCCTTCTCGATCATGAGGGTGACGGTATCTGTCAGGAAGAATTCCCCTTTAAGGGTGAGGTTGCGCTCCATTTGTTCTTTAATCGCAGCACATAGTTTCTCTGCGCTTTTGAAATAATAACAACCCACAACGACCAGATTATTCTCCATGCTTTCCGGCTTTTCAATAAAGCGGGTTACCCAGCCCTCTTCATCCAATTCTGCAACACCGAAGCGCCGTGGATCAGGCATGGGCATCACCCAGGCAACCACATCCGCTTCCTCGTGCGTGAGAAACGAGAAGTCCGTTTCCAGCAACGTGTCTGAGAAGCAGACCAGCATAGGTCCATGCAAAAATTCACGCGCTAACCAGAGCGCGTGGGATTGTCCTTTCATCTCATTTTGCACAACAAAATGTGCCTTCATGCCAGGATAGTTCTCCCGAACAAACGGAGGCACCTGCAATTCCCCCAGATAAGGTCCGACAATAAAAACAAACTCGACGTTACTAGGGTCCGGCACGCTGTTGAACATATCCAGCAAATGCTCAAGGGATGTCTTTCCTGCCACGCTGACGAGCGGCTTGGGTTTGCTCCATGTATGGGGGCGCATACGCGTTCCCCAGCCTGCCATGGGGATGAAAATCTTGAGGGTTTCGCTCATGACCTAATTTTACCGCGTGAAATGTGTAGGGACGAAGGACATCGTACTCAAAGGGTGTGTTTCGCCCCTACATTTTACGAATGCCCCAATACAGGATGTGGTTTATAGGCTTCTTCAAGCCGCTTTATTTCATCATCTGAAAGCTTGAGTTCCAGCGCGGCAATCGCTTGCTCGAGATGTTCCATTTTGGTTGCGCCAATGATGGGTGCGGTGACATGAGGCTTGCTTAATATCCATGCTAGTGCGACCTGTGATCCACTGACGCCGTGTCCTTTGGCAACTTCTGCGGCACAATCCGCAACGATAAAATCCTCATCACGAAAATACAGGCTGTTTCCAAACGCATCGTTTTTGGCACGTTCGGTCTCTCCGCCACCGCCGCGGTTACGATTCCCGGCGAAGAAGCCGCGTGCCATTGGGCTCCAGGGAATGAGTCCAATGCCCTGATCGATACACAGAGGAATCATTTCCCGTTCTTCCTCACGATAGACCAGGTTATAGTGATTCTGCATGGACACGAATTTCGTCCAGCCATTTGTTTCACATACGTGTAATGATTTGGCGAACTGCCACGCAAACATGGAGGATGCGCCGATGTAACGCGCTTTGCCCGCCCGCACAACATCGTTCAGCGCTTCCATCGTCTCTTCGATAGGAGTCTCATAATCCCAGCGATGGATTTGATACAGGTCGACGTAATCCATCTGCAGGCGCTGCAGGGATTTATCAATAGAGTCCAAAATGTGTTTGCGTGAGAGTCCTTGATCATTGATGTCGTCACTCATCTGTCCGTTTACTTTGGTGGCAACAATCACGTTTTCGCGCTTCACACCTAAATCCTTAAGAAGGTTTCCGGTGATCCGTTCGCTTTCGCCCGTTGAGTACACATCCGCGGTATCGAAGAAGTTGATGCCTGCGTCGAGGGCGCGCTTGATGAATGGTTTGGCTTCCTCTACTTCCAGTACCCAGGCGCGCCATTGCTTGGATCCATAGCTCATCATGCCCAAACACAGGCGCGAAACTTTCATTCCTGTTTTTCCGAGATTTGCGTATTGCATGGTCACTCCTTAAATTCAATACAGGCAGCCTTTACAGTTTGGCTTCCATCTCTCCAATGACTTCTTCGATCAAGTCTACCGCCTCTTTCAGGGTTTCCGCGTCAAATGCAAACTTTGCTCCAGCGGTGGCAAACAATTCAGGTAAAGGGATGGTCGCGCCAAGCGCCAGTGCTTTGCGATAATCGGCAACCGCCTTCTTCTGATCGCGACGCGCATTCGCCCAAACTTGCACAGCCCCCAATTGGGCAAGTCCATATTCGACATAATAAAACGGGGCCCCAAAGATGTGCCCTTGACGATGCCAGTAGGTTTTCTTGGCATCCTCCAAGCCAGAATAATCAATGCCAATCATGAAGCGATCCCACAGTTCAGCCCATTTTTCCTCACATTTCGACGCGTCTAAACTAACCGAGGGGTTTTCATAAATCCAATGCTGGAATGCATCCACCAGCGACATATACGGCAGGAAGGTAATAATGCCTTCCAGTTGCTCGATCATGGTGCGCGCCTGTTCACTATCTATGTAGAAGCCTCCACACTCTTTTGTCTTATAAGGGGAAGCAAGTAGTTCCATACCCATAGATGCGACTTCGGCAAATTCAGCAGGCAAATAAATCTCACCGCGCTGGTAGAAATGGACATGGGCGCGCTCAAATTCGTGAAAAGCGTGTCCACCTTCATGCAACATGATTTGCACATCCAACGGTGTGCTTGTGTTGTTCATAAAAATAAATGGGCGATGCGCAACATGTAGGCCTAAGCTATACCCACCTGGGGCCTTGTTCTTTCGGCTTTCAAGATCAAGCAAATCCTCATCCATCATGATCTGGAAATAATTTCCAAAGGTTGGATCTACGTTCTCGAAAACAGCGTGTAGTTTTGTCTTGAACTCGCTTATGGATTCGTAAGGCTTAATGGGAGAGTCGCCCAATGGATCAACATAGACATCCCAGGGTCGCACTGAATTGATTCCCAGTAGTTCTCTACGTCTTTCATAGACGCGTTTCGTAGCTGGGACAACTACTTGTTCAATCGCCGCATGGAAGGATTTGCAATCCTCGGGCGAGTAATCAAAGCGAAATCTTTGTTTCCACATATAAGCGCGGTAATCAGGCATATTCGCGTTTTCAGCGATCTTCAAGCGCAGGGGCAGGAACTTTTCCCATAACTCGTTAATGTTTTGTCTCTCCTTCAACAATTGAGCTTGAACTGCCTCCCAAGCCCGCTGACGGATGGACCGATCTGGCTCATATAGGAAAGGAAACATTTGTGTAAGCGTTCGTTCTTCACCTTCCCAGAGTACAGTGAGTGAACCAATGATCTTGTTGTATTCTGTAACAAGTTTTTGTTCTTCCGCAAGAAGAGGCAGGTTTTTTTCTGTGAAGATTTCTGCTTCTGCCTGCATCATGCGTAGCGCGGTCTCAAAGCCTTTCGGGGAAAGCTTGCTCGCAAGCAACTTGTCTTTGAGCTTCTGCTCGGCAGTTTTCGCCGCAGGTTGGAGCTCTTCTATATATTTGTTGAATTGATCTTCGACTTCTTTATCTGCTGTATTAACTGTCGTTGCGATGTACAGACGCCAGTAATGCTCATCCACGGTGGCAGCCAGTGTGGACCAATCGGTAAGCCAGGTTTCAATAGTCCCTTCATTCAATTCACGCGCTTCCAATTCCCGGAAATACGGCTCATAATCACTCCACGTGAGAGCGAGAATGGATGGTGCGTCAGTAGGAAGTGTTTGAACTTTCATGAATTTCTCCTGACCAAAATAAAAAGCCAAAAACCGTTCTGTAGTCTTTGGCTTTATTTTATAACTATCAAATTGGCGAGGGATGCGGCGAGTCTCTTAATACCTACACTCTCAAAGACCACATCCACGATTTCATCATCATCCTGGATGCGGCTATCGAGCACGATCCCTTCACCCCAGATTTGGTGACGGACGTGAGTCCCAGCGCGGAATTTGATATCTATAATGGATGCAGATGGAGGCCTGGAGCGGAGCGACCAGAGTGTTTCGGGTGCATGTCCATGAATGGAACGTCCCGTGCGCGATCTTCCAATTAATAAATCTGCTGGTACATCATCCAAGAAGCGCGAGGGATAGGTCTCTTCCGCCGCGCCGCGCCCGCCGCGTTGAATGGCGCGGATGAGATAAAGTTTGTCTTTGGCGCGCGTGATGCCCACATAAAAGAGACGACGTTCCTCCTCCATGCCTTCGGGTTCATCGAACGAACGGCTATGTGGCAGAATGCCATCATCCAGACCGACGATGAAGACCGCGCCGAACTCGAGTCCTTTGGCAGCGTGTAGGGTGAGGAGAGTGGGAACATTGCCTTCCGCAATCGTGTCCTGATCAGAGACCAGCGCAACGTTTTCAAGAAATTCATCCAGCGAGCGCGTGGAGTATTCAAGAGCCAGTCGTCTTAACTCTTCCACGTTCTCCCAACGATCAGCACCTTCTTCCGATTCATCATTGATGTATTCCTTGTAATTGAGGTCCATGATGACGCGATCAAATAATTCTGAGGTTGTTAATGAGGGAGCCGCGGTGCGCCAGGTGGCAAGCACCCCGCCAAAATCGGCAAGGGAAATGGAGGCGCGTCCGGCGAAGGATGCCCAATAAGGTGACTCGGCACCCCGCGCCAGATCGAGAAGCACAAAGCCCGGTTGAGTGTTATTTTGTCGTGCCACATTGTGCAATGTAATTAACGTTTTGTCACCAATGCCGCGCGGTGGAACGTTGATCACACGGTCCAAACTTGCCTCGTCAGCGGGGTTATGAATGAGACGGAGGAACGCGATCATGTCCTTGACTTCGCGGCGTCCATAGAATCTTTGTGCACCGACAAGGCGGTATGGCAGCCTCGCTTGTAAAAATGCCTCTTCAAGCAAACGCGACATCGCGTTCGTGCGATACATCACGGCGCAATCACCCGGCTCGAATTGACGCGAAGCGACCAGTTGCGCGATCGTATCCACAACAAAGGAGGCTTCTGCGTAATCATCGGGTGCTTCATAGAAAAATACTTTTTCACCTTCCCCACGATCAGTGAAAAGTTGCTTGTGTCTGCGGTTCTGCGCTCGATTGATGACGCCCATGGCGGCATTGAGAATGTTTTGCCGCGAACGATAATTTTGTTCTAGTAATATGGTCTGTGCATCGGGGAAATCCTGCTCAAAACGCTGAACATTGCGCCAGTCTGCACCGCGCCATGCATATATTGATTGGTCTGGGTCCCCAACCACAAAAATATTCTTATTAAAAGAAGCAAGTTCTCTCACAAGCGCATATTGAGCCAGGTTCGTATCCTGGAATTCATCCACGAGCACATGCCGGAATCGTTGCGCATATTTATCGCGCACACTTGGGTTCTCTTCGAGCAAGCGCGCCGTATATAAGAGGATGTCATCGAAGTCCACAGCATTGCTGGCAACGAGTCGCTTTTGATATTCCTCATAGACGCGCTTCACGATCTCATCTCGATAGGTTGTCGTTGGGTATTGATCGGGTCCGATGAGTTCATTCTTAGCCCGTGAAATGGCGGCATGCACGTTGGGAGGGCGATACAACTTCTCATTGATGTTGAGCTCACGGATGACGTTCTTTACAATCCGCTCCTGGTCATCCGTGTCGAAAATAACGAAGTTCGAACCAATCGGCAAATGTTCTGACTCTCTCCGCAAGATGCGTGCACAGATCG
>DASWEH010000488.1:0-7943 GCA_036394895.1 Anaerolineales bacterium | reverse complement strand
CATCTGGGACAGATTCTGTCATAACGTGTAAAAGTTTGCCTTCTCGCTACTCACTCCACACTGAATATGTGAAAGAAGCTGGTATGCGGGTGGCGTACACGGAGGATGGACCTACTGGTGTGGATGGCGGGTTAATCTACCCGTTGTCAGCGTATCGAACCTGCGCACGATAAGGAGCATTGACCATGAACCACTTCTTTTACGAATCCCGAGGCAGGGAAAAGGTCAGGGATTTAATCGAAGAGGGAACCAGAAGCTAGGGCCTGTTGTGTCAGGCCAAGCGCCTTACGCTGCCGCCGTATCCAATATCCAAAGGAAATTGTAGTTTCCATTCGTTCATTAAAACAAAGAGCAGAAAATTGTGTATACCAATTCGTCTACCTTATTGTATACCTAAAGGAGACCAATTGAGTCTCCATTTCTGTTTAAATAGAAGCAACTTTAGATTTTCATTCAAGGTAGTTTATTTAGAAATAAGGAGAACAAAATGATTCAGAATGATGCAATTTCAAGTTCAGTTGGAAGGTCTAGCCCAGAAGGGCAGCGGGCGTTCATTCTGAGCGTTGTCCAACCAGGCCTGGCTGGCTTGATGGACGGATCTATTTCCTCGCTGGCGCCTTTGTTCGCCGCCGCCTTCGCCACACGCGACAGTCACACGGCTTTCTTGGTTGGTTTAGCCACCGCGGTCGGCGCAGGAATTAGCATGGCTTTCTCAGAGGGCATGTCTGACGATGGCAAGTTGAGTGGGCGCGGCAGCCCTTGGCTGCGCGGGACGGTGTGCGGCTTGATGACCTTCTTAGGCGCCTTGGGTCACACACTTCCATTTCTGATCCCAGCCTTCCTAACTGCAGCTCTGATCGCAGTAGCAGTTGTCATCGTAGAGTTATTGTTGATTGCTTGGATTCGTAACCGCTACATGGACACACCTTTACTGGCAGCAACATTTCAAGTAGTCGTCGGCGGAGTGGTTGTCTTCGCGGCTGGTATTCTGATCGGTAGCTCATAGCTAACCGGTTTCTAGTGAGTGCATTGATAGAGAAAGGAAAACGCAATGTCCACAACCACGCTTACTGATCCGCATGTGATTCGTGTCCAACGTGCACTGGTAATTGGACTCATCGCAATCCTAATCATTACAAGTTTCGCTTTGATTGCTGCCGCAATCTGGGGTAATTTGACATCATCAACCCAGGGTGCCTATCAGGCGGACCGAATACCTGTTGTAAAAAATTCGATTAGCCCTATTTCGGTTCCAATCCCGCCTGCGTCACATACCCGCCTCGTTCTATCTGAAACATCAGTCCTTGCCTGGGTTGCAGCAAGCGAGCCATCTGTCTTATCGATTCCCGTGGCAACTCCACCATTCTGAATGAGGAGTTTAATAATGAAGAAATTTTTGTTGTTCGCCTTTAGCTTATTGGCAGCGGTTGTAATCCTGGCCTGCCAGCCAGCCTGGCAGTCTGCCGACGATCCCTTGCTCAAACCAGGCGACAAAATGGACAGCATGGTGATTACCACTGGCACAATGGGGGCACCGCCGCTACGGGCTTTCTGCTCTGCCGCACGGGAAAGCGATAGCATGATTGCTGTGGATTGCCATGTTCCATCATTGTCCAAGCTGGCAATTGGTCAGCCATTTGAAGGGACGGATCAAGCTTTACAAGCTTTAGACTGGTCTGCGCTTACTTGGCAACTGTCATTGGACGGACACCCATTGGACTTAGCGGCTTTCGGGTTATATACCTACGTTCTGCCAGACCTAGCGCCTAGCCCATCTCCTATTCGGGAAATCTTCCGGCAGGTGAAGGCCTGGGATGTAGTGCTTATAAACCCGCCTGCAGGTATACACACACTGCATGGCACAGCCAATAGCAAAGCTGACACATATAGATGGGTTGTGAGCTTTATCATCGAATCGCCGGAAAAAGCAGGATTGTGAAGTAGAGGTGTTGCAAATGAAATCCCTTAGTCATATAATGATGTTTAGACAAATGAGTTTCAATTAAATATCCGTTCTACTTCGAAGACAAGATTGGCTCACTTATCTTCGAAGTTACTCTGCCTACGACTGGGTTGATCTTGAATTATTTCTCTTTATTAGTGTTTATAGGGAGAATAGATGACTGAGCGATGTGCCGGAAACATTCTGTTCATCTCGTCAATCTCCGCCTTGCAAGCCGGACTGGCATTGCCACCCTACGCGGCCGCGAAGGCGGCGATCATCAGTTATTCAAAAACCCTCGCCATAAGCCTTGCCAAGAAGCGTGTTCGAGTTAACGCACTTGCACCGGGCTCTATCGAGTTTGAGGGCGGTCTCTGGGCGAATATCCGGATCAATGATCCCTCTCGGCACGCCGGAAGAAGTGGCTGATGTCGCTGTGTTTCTCGCTTCCGAACGCGCGGGCTGGATCACTGGCACATATATTCGTGTCGACGGTGGGCAATACCGAGATAATCTATGAATACGGCAACATTCAACCAGGAAAAATGAAGGAGCATTGACTCAAGGCTAAACTTATTCGCGTTTGAGACAAAAAGCTTTAGAGGTGAAGAATGACAACGATTCAACAAAATTTGTCAAGAGCCATACCAGGTCCCCAATCCTTCCTGGGACCCTATCGTGCTGCGATTTCCTTTTTTAATGATCCAATTGGCTATCTGGATACTCTGTTTGGGGAATATGGGAAACTCGTATGGGTAAAAACGCCTCCCATGGCTACGCCACCGAATCCGAATTACCCCGGGACTGTGTTTCTTTACGGTCCAGAGCTGATTCAGCAAGTAACGACAGAGCATGATTCCTATTATCGGGTTGCCATGTCTCTTAGCCTTTATCCAATCGGCGAGATTTCCCCGCGCCAAGAGCCAGTGACACGCATCATGACGGGTCTGCCTTATTTACAGAAAGATGAACATCGCAAGCATCGCCGGCTCATGATGCCCGCTTTTCATAAACAGGCTGTTCAGACTTACCATAACGATATGGTCAACTCCACACTAGAAATGCTTAACGCTTGGCAGGACGGCCAACGGCTTGACGTGAGCCAGGAAATGCTGCGGTTGACCATGCGAATTACAGCATTGACATTATTTGGACAAGAAAACGTCGATGAAGGCGAACGAGTTGGCTTGGTTGTGGGAAAGTGGATTGACTACGTAATGTCATTGAGTCATCTGATGCCTTTTGATCTCCCGGGTTTTCGCTATCGTGGCTGGCTGGATCTCTCGAAGGAAATCGAAACAACGACCCGCCGATTGATCGAGGCGAAGCGTGCAGAAGGGGCGAAAGATCATTCTTTGCTTTCCATGCTGATCCAGACCCGTGACCAAGATGGTTCATCGTTGTCTGAAGACGAGTTAATTGGGCACATCAGCCTTTTGTTGTGGGGCTCCCGCGATGCTTCTGTCTATGCGGCTACTTGGACATTATTCTTACTCTCTCAGCACCCTGGCATCCACGCGAGTGTTGTGGATGAGCTTGACCATGTGCTAGGCGGCAATCTTCCCAGCGTTGAGCAGTTGGACCGACTACCACTGCTAGAGCGGATCATAAAAGAAAGTCTGCGATTGTTGCCGCCCTTTCCTGTTATCCACCGGGTTGCCGCGGAGGCAAATGATTTGGGAGGTTATTCCATTCCGGCAGGGGCGGAGATCGTGATGAGCACCTATCACACGCACCGCATCGAGGAGATCTATCCTGACCCGCTCAAGTTCGATCCGGATCGGTGGCTGACGATCCAGCCGAGCGTCTTCCAGTTTACTCCCTTTAGTGGCGGCCCCCGCATGTGCATTGGGTCCTCGTTTGCCATGCAGGAACTCAAGGTGATTTTGGCGCTGGTACTGCAACGTTACCGCTTAGAGTTCGTGACAGGGACACGAGTGGACCGGCTTGTGCACGTGACTCTCACTCCGAAACATGGAATGCCAATGGTGGTTTACAAGCAAGACCGCCAGTTCAAACAAGGAGTTGGTGGTGTACGCGGCAATATCCGAAACATGGTGAAGCTTGTTGAGTGATCTCAAGTGGTTATCGTTTTCATTGTCTCTTAATACGTGTAACAATTGTTATGTGTAAAGCCAGCCTTTGGGCAGGCAGAAAGTGAAAGTCATGAACACAACTGATCATTCAAAACAAGAGCAAACTAAAAAAGTCAAGCATCTTTCCCCTTGGCTGGCTTACCCTCTGGCGCTCATCGTTTGGTGGGTATTGCCTTGGGCAATTTCATTGCTTACACCCCGTTATGGATGGACAGATGGTCGTCCAAGCATCTGGAATATTCTCGGACTGATTCCAGTCCTGATAGGAACGATCGGCCTGCTCTGGGGCGTGGCCGTACACTCTGCTGCGTCTCCCCAGGGAATCGAATGGGAGTTAGACAAGAGTTACCTGCTGATGCGCGGCATGTACGCTTTTTCGCGCCACCCGATGTATCTCTCTGAACTGATTCTCTTATTGGGGTGGATAATTTTCTATGGGAGCGTCGCTCTCCTGATCGCCTTTATAGCTTGGTACATATTCTTCAATTATTACGCGATGCCGCAGGAAGAACGTATTTTGGAGGCGCACTTTGGTGAGGCTTATCGTGAATATAAGAATAAAGTCCCGCGCTGGTTTGGAAAGATTCGACGCTGACTTGTCGCGAATGTGACATTGTCATTCTAAATTGCAAGAAAGCGAAGAATGACAGATATCAGTTGTTATGTTGAGGCTGCCAACCAAGTTCATAGTGGGGCGGCTCACCCTTGTTCAATATCAGCTACTGGACAACTATTAGTGCGGCTTACAACGAATCGTGTTGTGACCCGCGAGGAAGGCGTCATCATGTCCACACAAATGCCCAACCTATGGTCGTTTCGTTGGCGAAGTCGGCTTGGACTCGCTGTTGTGCTCTTCCTGCTGTATGGGGCAATTAATGTATTGGCCGCGGTGTTTGTCCCCCTGTCACTCCATATAAATGGCGCTGGCGGGGCGGGAGGCGCACTGGTAATTGACCCAGAGGCCGATGCCATGCTAGTTGGACGCACCCTAGCTGATTTGGATAGGGCCGATCCCAGGCTGGGAGCCTTTCTCGTGAGCTTCATGGACACCATGTGTGCGTATATGATGGCTTTCGCCATTGTTCATCTCGGAGTGACCTGGTTTGCACTTCGCCAAGGGCGAGCCTGGGCACTGTGGGTGTTGCTGGTCGGCGATTTGGCGATCTTTCCGTACTACATAGTCATTGGCCAGACGTACGCCCGCTTGGGCGTTTCCGCAGTCGGTGGTTTGCCCCCGCTTGTGGTTTTTGCCCTGATCATCCTTGCCGCTACCGTAGTAGGTTGGTTCGGGTTACGGCAGATACCAAGAAGCGCCGACGTAATCCAAATGGACGTATAAAAGATCGCATTGGTAGAGTTGGCGTTGCATGCTGACGCACGGGAGCCGCCCAACTCCCGCTGCAGCCGACCGCTTCGCGGCGGCTGACGCTTCGCCAGCCATGTCATTTATAGACAGCTAATCAAACAGCCCAAGGAATAACAATCATGGACCTTCTTGATCCCAATCTTCTATTTGTCGGCATTACCATCACCGCGGTAATGTTCGCCGTTGTCGCCTTCTTTTCGCGTGCTAGCTTGCTGCGTATTATTGGCGTTCTCCTTGCTGCAATTCCTGTAATGCCAATGGTTGTGGTTTACGACAAGATTGCTGCTCAATTGGGCTGGTGGCATTATCCCGCCGTCACCACCGCCGACGCACCACTTGCCTGGTATGGCGCGGCGCTTGGTTTGATCGGCTGGCGCGTTATTCGACGTTGGAGGATGCCGGGCCTCGTCGCTTTGCCTTGTTTGGTGTGACACGCGATTATGCATACAACTTGACAACGCAACTCATCGTCTTCGGGCCGGGTCCGATACCGTTGCTTGCCGATCTATTTGCTTACGCTTCCGCCGCAGTAGTAGTGCAACTATTGATGCGCTGGATTGTGGGGCCAGCACAATCTGATGCGCTTGCTAGAACCCCACAAAGCCGCCGAACACCGCGTCCAGCGTCTACACCAACGGCTTTTTGGCGATTACCCGCCACCGCCCGCTTTTGCCGCTAGCGCACACCATGAGGCAACCCAACACTTATTATGGAACTTCTCAGAGCAGGCCGGGCTTGACGGCTTGCCCCGCAGCAATTTGCTATCTATGCCTTAGCTTCATAGTAATGGTATCATCACCTTATGAGCACTGCCACTGCCCAAGCGAATCCCAATCTGGCTTTCATCAAATACTGGGGAAATCGCGATAACACCTTACGCATCCCCGTGAACGGCTCTATCTCGATGAATCTGGATGGACTATATACGCGTACGATGGTCAGCTTTCAACCGTCGCTACCTTTCGATGAGCTGATTATCAACGGGCATGAAGTCATGGGAGCGGGGTTGGATCGCATTTCCTATGTTCTCGATATCATTCGCGGGATGGCAAATATTCATGAGCGCGCGGAAGTGATGAGTGAGAATAATTTTCCTTCTGGCGCGGGGATTGCTTCCTCCGCTTCCGCGTTCGCGGCGCTGGCACTGGCGGGAAGTAAAGCGGCGGGGTTAAGCCTCAGCGAGCCTGAACTCTCGCGTCTCGCGCGACGTGGGTCTGGTTCCGCTTCACGATCCATCCCCAGCGGATTCGTCGAATGGCAGGCAGGCACCAGCGATGAAGACTCATTCGCGTTTTCGATAGCTGAACCCGATCACTGGGGTCTTGTGGATTGCATTGCCATTGTCAGCGCCTCGCACAAGAAAACCGGTTCAACAGAGGGACATTTCATCGCATCCACAAGTCCCCTCCAAACTGCGCGTGTGGCTGACGCGCCGCGCCGATTGGAGATCTGTCGCAACGCAATTCTTGCGCGCGATTTCAATGTGTTCGCATCCATCGTTGAGCTTGACTCTGATCTGATGCACGCGGTCATGATGACGTCTACGCCTGCATTACATTATTGGAAACCAGCCTCACTGGAGGTGATGAATTGTGTGCGGGGATGGCGCATGGAAGGAATCCCCGTTTGCTACACAGTGGATGCCGGACCCAATGTGCACGTCATTTGCCTCGAAACAGAAGCGCGGGTGATTGAAAAACGATTACGTGAAATCAATGGCGTTAATAATGTGCTAGTTGCACGGCCAGGTGGCCCAGCAAAGATTGTCGGGAATGGTAACTAAAAACTCACATAGGTATGCTGAGTGAAATCGATTTGCACGGTCATCAATTTTGACAACGACTTACCTATCAACACTCAGGTTTGACGGCAATATACAATGTTTATGAAAATCTGAGGAGCGCGTGAGGGAAAGTCATTCGACGGAAACGATAAATTGATAATGGGACTGCCCACCCTCTTGCACTTCCACTTCCTGGCTCGGATAGCTCTGGCGGATCAGATCTGCAATGCGGTTCGCTTCCACATGGGACAAATTTTCCCCATAGAACAACGTGATCAATTCATGCTCATCCGCATCCGCTTTGTCGAGCAGTGCCAGGCAGCCTTCTTCCAACGAACCTGTCGAAGCCACCAGTTTGCCATCCAGCAGCGCGATCACCTGCCCGGTCTCCACCTTGACGCCCTCAATTTCAACCGAACGGACTGCAACCGTGATTTCACCAGTCTTGACATCGCTTAGAGCTTTGGTCATTTTGTCTGCAATCGCTTCCAGCTCACCCTCCGGGTTGAGCGAGAGCATCGCGGCAAGTCCTTGCGGGACCGTGCGACTCGGCACAACAACCACTTGTTTGACGGTTACTTCCTTGGCTTGGTTTGCCGCCATGATGATGTTCTTGTTGTTGGGGAGGATGATCACCTTGTCTGTGGGCAGATCTGCAAAGGAATTCAGGATATCCTGCGTGGATGGATTTTTTGTCTGCCCGCCTTCTACGGTTGCTGCCGCGCCGAGGCTTGCAAAAATTTTGCTCAAGCCTGC
>DASWEH010000487.1:0-6710 GCA_036394895.1 Anaerolineales bacterium | reverse complement strand
CACGCAGTTGGCTGATGAAGAATTTTAAGGATCTACGTTTGTCAAGTGATCATGAAAGGAGAAAGAACATGGGAACAGTTATTTTCGATATGAGTATGTCTCTGGATGGTTTCATCGCTGGGCCAAAGGATGACAGCAATCCCGACCGCGAATTAGGAGCCCTTGATATCCTTCACGCCTGGATGTTTCCACCGAAAGGAAATTTCCAGGAAATCGCGGGTGAAAGGTTCAAAAATGTTGGGGCGGTTGTAATGGGCAGGCGAATGTTCGACCCCGGAGAAGAACCTTGGGGAGACAACCCAGTCTTTCATGCGCCGGTGTTCGTGCTTAGCCACAAACCCAGGGAAAAAGTGGTCAAGCAAGGAGGAACAACGTATACCTTCGTAACGGATGGTATTGAAAGTGCTCTAGAGCAAGCCAAAGCAGCAGCCAGCAACAAAGATATCATGGTTGCAGGTGGTGCGAGGGCCATTCAGCAGTACCTAAAAGCTGGACTGCTAGACGAAATACATCTTACCCTCGTGCCGGTACTGCTCGGCGAAGGTATTCGATTGTTCGAGAATATTGGCACGAAGCACATTGAACTGGAGAAAATCAGTGTGATAGATGATCCTGGCGTCACCCATCTTCGGTTCCGCATCGTAAAGTAGGACACAGGAAAATTGACATGATAAAAATAATTGTAGAAAAGGAGAATTGAGATGAGAAAAATATTTCTGCACTTTGCCATGACGGCTGATGGTATGGTGTCAAACGTGGAGCAGTGGGTATCGTTTACCGATGAGGCGATGAAAGACGGGAGTGCCTTTCACGACACGGTCGATGCCATCATTTTCGGCAAAAACAACTATGCGCCGTTGGCGGAGTATTGGCAGAATGCGGAAACAGCGTCAAATTCAGCAGCAGAACGCGCCTTTGCCAAGAAGGTTAACGATATGCATAAACTCGTTCTGTCGCACGGCGAGGTGGAACTCGTATGGAAAAATTCGGAGCTGTTGCGTGTCGAAGATAGCGCAGCATTCAAGCAAGCGATTGCACGGCTCAAGAACATGCCAGGCAAAAATATTACAGTGGATTCTGGCGAGGGCACCTGGCGGTCATTTCTGGAAAATGACTTGTGGGACGGAATCGATATGTTGGTCCATCCCCTGGTGATCGGTACTGGCAAACCGCTCTTTGTCTCGATGCCCATAAAAGTTCCCCTTCGCCTGGTTGAAAGCAAAACCGACGACAATGGTGTGGTGAATTTGCGGTATGACAGGCTATAGGAGAAACAAAAGCCCAATCACCTGGACAAAAGGACAATGGGAGCTCAGAGCGCTACTCGGTCACACGCCTGCCTGATTTGCCAGGCAAATCACGGGCGGTTGGCGACCAGATGAAGGCGTAGAAGCTACTGATGGCAGCGCGTATACAATGCGACGATGTATCAGATGGCGGAGAAGGCGTGACATTTTTATTAAGAAAGGAAAATCAGATGAGAAAGATTATTGTTCTATCTATGATAACCCTTGACGGCGTCATACAAGCGCCTGGTGACCCAGAGGAAGATCCGACCGGTGGCTTCAGGTACGGTGGGTGGACAGTTCCGTACGTTGACGATTTTCTCGGCCAGACTATGGGAGAGCAAATGAGCGGATCCTCTGATCTGTTGTTAGGGAGAAAAACCTTTGAGATCTTTGCCTCATATTGGCCGCATCATGAAGATGAATGGCCCAGCATCAACAAAGCAACAAAATATGTTGTTTCGAATACGCTTACCAAGCATGAGTGGTGTAACTCGGTCTTTTTAAAGGGCAACGTTGTGGATGAAATTAAGAAGCTCAAACAACAAGAGGGTCCTGACTTACAAGTGTATGGGAGTGGTAATCTCATTCAGACGTTATTGAAGCATGATTTAGCTGACGAATTTTGGCTAAGAATATTCCCAATCACCCTTGGCCCAGGCAAGCGCTTGTTTGCGGAAGGGACCATGCCAGTCGCTTTCAGCCTGCATGAAGCCAAAACTTCGCCGCGAGGAGTCATTGTCGCTTCCTACAAGCGCGCTGGAGAAGTAAAAACAGGCTCGTTCTGAAAAAAGAAGGCTCAATATGGATTTTAAGGAGGTCCTCTTTATTGCTCAACCTGGATAGCTATATCCAAGTCGCCGTCAGCGTTGTGCCGCTGCGCGCAGCTTGGAAGCGGTTTTAATGTTCGGAAAGGAATAGGAGATGAAGATTCGTAGAATAGATCATGTGGGGATCATTGTAGAGGATCTTCCGGCCGCGAAAGCGTTTTTTCTTGATTTTGGACTGGAAGTGCAAGGGGAAGGAGAATTGGAAGGAGAATGGCTGGATCAGATCGTTGGGCTTACTGATGTTAAAACGGCATTTGTATTTTTGGGAATGCGAGACGGTCAGACAAATCTGGAGCTCATCAAATATTATAGGCCATCCGATGAAAGAGATATTCAGCAACCTTTGGCAAACACCCTGGGTATCCGGCATATTGCCTTTATTGTTGAAGATATTGAGGCTATTGTTGCGAAATTGAAAAAAAAAGGTCAGGAAATCTTTGGTGAGATCCAATCCTATGAGGACAGCTATAAGTTATGCTACGTTCGCGGTCCAGAAGGGATTATTCTGGAATTGGCGGAGCAGATTGAGAAATCATAAAAGACTCCCGAAGAAGTCTTTTGAAAAGCTTGTGCCTGGCTGACCCTATATCCCAAAATGAATAGAAGGAGAAGGAATATATGCGAAAATTAATTTTACAGGAACATGTAACGATCGATAATTTTGCAGCGGACCTGAACGGCGGGATGGACTTTCAAGAGAAGTACTCAGCCAAAAAAGATGAAAGTTTTATTAAGGACGCCGAGGCATTTTTGGATACTGTCGATCCGATCCTCGTAGGCGCCACTACCTACAATTTTTTTACAGAGTACTTGCCCGAGTCTAAAGAACAAGCGGACTCATTCACCGATAAAATAGGCTCACTTTCCAAATATGTGGTTTCAACCGAGCTTAAAGAAGCGCCATGGGGCGGTTGGGAGCCTGCTACGATCATTAAGGACAATGTGTTTGAGGAAATCACGGAACTCAAAGAACAGAGTGGCAAAGGTATTGTCATTTGGGGAAGTATGATGCTCGCACATTCACTCATGAAAGAAGGGCTCATTGATGAAGTTCAGTTGCGAATAATTCCAACTACTCTGGGCAAGGGCAAACCTGTATTCGATAGCGCATATGAGATGGAATTCTTAGATGCAAAAACGTACGATAAGGGACTCGTTTTGTTGCGCTATAAGCTTCGGTGAGGTCACAGGTTCGAGTTCTATCAAGACCACAAAAAGCAGGCGATTTTGCTTGAAGATCAGGCAAGAATGCCCAAAATCACGGCGTGTTGCCAAAACCCTAAAGAGCCTCCCTCAAAATCAGGGAGGTGGTTTTTTGTTTAAATCTGTTCGGTGCTGCAAAAGTGTTGCGAACAGGAGGGACGGGACGCAATGGTTCACAGTAGAGGTCGGGAGTTCGAGTGCTTCGCGATCTGCCCCCACACAATATGTAGAAATAATAGTCTACAAAACGCCCCCTTTTCCCCTCCGCGGGTTCAAAGCCCGTCGGGACCGCAAGTTGAGACAACTTTGTGCAGTTCGCAGAGTTATTTCTTTTTATTCCCTGAGGGGAATATTGACACTCGCCAAGCCGAATTGACGGTGTTTGCCAACATCAGCACGCAATGCTGTCACGCATTGACCAGCCAAATGGCTCAACGACAGCAGGCTTTGCCCCACTTCACACAGCTTGCAGAAGTTCGAGTTCTCTTTTATGACTAATAAATCGTGTGCACGCTTTGTCTCTCGTTAGGGGAATTCAAAATAATCAGCTTTGCGGTAATCAATCCAAAGAGGAACAAAACCATGAGGTCTACAATATGGCGTTTCTTTATTATTTGGCTTACTGCAGACCTCATGGATAAGAGCCTTGTGGACCGCAGTTTCAAGCCCCCTGATTCGCAGCCTAATTAAGTCCACACGGCTAGCCTTTGGGGCTAGCCGTGTGGACTCTAGTCGGGGTGCCGAGATTTGAACTCGGGACCTCACGGACCCGAACCGTGCGCTCTACCGGTCTGAGCCACACCCCGAAAAAGTTCCCATAGGGGATAGCGTGCGAATTATACCTGATTTTACATAGTGCCACATAATTTACTTAACTTGATGCTTGAATTTCAATGCAAATTCATGTAAAAAGTTAATCTTGTTAATGAGACAGGCGGCAATTCACATAAGTTATGGATTCAATAAAACTTCCTGGCTGTAAACGTAAAACAAGCCATTGATCCGGTCGTCATCCTGTCGGATGGTTAAACGCGCCAGGGTTGGCTCCGATACTTTATAGGGAATTGTTGTTTCCATTAATTGCGGATTGAGATTGGATGGTGTAAGGATTCGCAACCCAATGGATTTGTTGTCTGATCCCACCAATTCGAGGATGACTGGATTGAGGCTGAACGGCCAAACATCGCCTGTGAGGGTCAGAACGCCGCCGGAAACCGGTTCCTCAAAAAGAGGGCTGAACACCCCAACGGGCTCAGACGGATTGCCCGGCGGGTTAATCTCGTTGGTTCCTGAGGAAAGCAGCAAGACATGGACAGAATTCAACGACTGGATTCTTCCAGCTTTATCCAATGTGCTGATCGTGAGACGACCGACCTCAGCTGCCGCGCGAATTTCAAAGGGAATTTTGATCTGTTGGTCTACCCCTTTCCCTGAGGACGGTACGCGTTTTACATTGCGTGTTAGCAAACGCCCATCTTCGCCATAGAGATCAATTTGCGCTTTTCCACTTTCGCCTACGGTAAGGTGTATACGCAGTGTAATGGGCGAAACCACCTTCGACATCGGCCCCGGCGCAAAGATCTGGATCGCGGCAGGTTCATGTCCGGGGATGGTCGTCTGCGTAAAGGTCGGGCGCGGCGTAGGACTTAACGTCGGTGATGGGATGTCTGTAGGAGGAACTGTGGGAGTAAGAGCGAAGGCTACTTCGGTACCGAGCTGATTCGCAGACTCTGCGGTCAACGCGATCACGGTCGGCAAGTAGTCCGGTGGATAAGCCGTAGGGATTGGACTCGCTGTTGGTGCGGCGCAACCCGCTAAGAGTCCAAGAAAAGATGCGAGCCGGAGAAAGTTTCGTTTCATATAATACAAAACGTCACACCTGCACTGCACCCAACGCACGATTTGCTAAGCAAATCGGGTGCAAGTGTTGCGAGCCGCGTTCTTCGCGGCGAAGCAATCTCACTCGTTATTGCAACGATCAATATGAGAGGAGATTGCTCACCTGCACTTGAAGCTGAACGCTTCACGTTCAGGTGCAGGTGTCGTCGGGCTATCGCCCTCCTCGCAATGACGGAGTAATTACAATCCATAGATCTCGCTGTATTTCTTCGTCAAATAACGCACATAGGGTTCCGGTGTGATTTTGGAACCTGTCACTTTTTCAACAAGCGTCTGTGGCTCGTATTTCTGTCCGTGCTGGTGAATATTCTTGCGCAGCCAGCCAAGCAACTCGCTGAAGTCACCCTTGCGGATCTGGTCATTCAGACTGGGAATATCCTTATTGATCTTTTCCCAGCACTGGACAGAGACGAGATTCCCAAGCGCGTAGGTAGAGAAATAGCCAATCGCGCCACCAGACCAATGGATGTCTTGCAACACACCTCTGGCATCGTCAGGTGGTGTAATACCAAGGTATTCCTGCATCTTTGTATTCCAGATTTCAGGCAGATCTTTGATCGCCAGGGTTCCTTCGACCATGCCGATCTCAAGCTCGAGACGGAGCATGATATGCAAGTTATATGTTGCCTCATCGGCATTGACGCGGATAAGCGAAGGCTCCACTTTGTTGATCGCTTTATAAAATGATTTCAGGCTGACGCCATCCAATTGGGATGGGAATGTCTTCTTCAGCGCGGGATAAAAGTGTTCCCAGAAGGGGTAGGAGCGACCCACCAGATTCTCCCACATGCGGGATTGGGACTCGTGCACGGCGAGGGATGTTCCACCTGAGATTGGCGTACGGTCATACTCGGGATTAACGCCCTGCTCATACATGGCATGACCCGCTTCGTGCATCGTACTAAATAACATCGCCAGAGGATTATCTTCTTCGTAGCGGGTTGTGATACGGACGTCGTTCACACTGAATGTCGTTTCGAACGGATGCGGGGCTTTGTCCTGTCGACCACGGCTCCAGTCGTAGCCAAACCGGGTGATGACATCCACGCCGAAATCATTTAATTTCTTTTCGTTGTATTTTTTATAGAGAAAATCGGCCTTGACCTGCTTGCTGGAAGCAATTGCTTTGATCAGTTTGACCTGCTTGGGTCGCAATTTATCAAAAATAGCCTTTACATCAACAGTCTTCATTCCCGGTTCGTAATCATCCAACAGAGTGTCATACGGATGCTCGCCCGCTGGAAAAAATGATATATACCGGTGAACCAACTCCACAACTTTTTCAAGATGAGGCTGGAAGATCGAAAAATCGGACTTGCTTCTCGCTTCCATCCAGGCTTCAAACGCTTTGGCGGTAACGATAGCTTGTTCCGCGATAAATGAAGGTGGCACGCGTCTGGCCTTGTTGTAATTACGTTCCGCCACGCGCACCATCGCAGCCTCAGCGGTGTCAGCACCATCCAATTCCTGCTTCAGATCTTCGATGAGCCTG
>DASWEH010000486.1:0-2974 GCA_036394895.1 Anaerolineales bacterium | reverse complement strand
GGGATTCTCTTCCCTCCAGAATTGTGCCAACAATAATTCCAACGAACGCCGCAAGGATCAAACCAAGCTTATACGGCAGTGAGAACGCGACCAATGCCACAATTCCTGCCGAGAGCGCCGCGGCAATCGCAGGCTGATTTTTCAAAACAGGCACAACCATCGCAATGAATGTCAGCGGCAGGGCAAAATCCAGTGACCATGATTCAGGAATGGCCGTGCCAAGAAAAATTCCCAGGGCTGTGCTGACTTGCCAGGTGAACCAGAGCGAGAATCCCGCACCGAATAAGAACCAGTGAGCGTACCAAGTAATTCCTTCCTTCTCATAATGAATGATGGTGGGTGCATAGGCTTCATCGGTGAGAAGATAACTCAAAAGCACTTTCCAACGTGTTGGGAGCGAGGCGAGATACGGAGCCAATGAGGCGGAATACAATATGTGCCGCAGATTGACGACCGCGATGGTCAACACAATGACCAATCCTGGCGTTGCTTCATGCACAAGCTGGGCGGTAATGAATTGAGCGGATCCAGCAAAGACAATGGATGACATCATCTGCGAAGCAGCATTAGAAAGCCCTGCATTGAGCGCCAGCGCGCCGTAGATCATGCCCTCGGGAAAGCCGCCGATCAGAAGCGGGATTTCAGCTCGAACGCCCGCTAGAAAGTTTTGGGTTTGTTTGTTCATCGATAGTTATTAACCGCTGCTTGAGAGGATCGTTGCTGCGATGCGCTGACCACTTTCGACCGCGCCTTCCATAAATCCCTGGATTGGTGTGGCATGTTCCCCCGCGAAGAACAGGCGACCCGCCGGTTCGAAGAGCGTTTTCCAATGGGCGGTCACCTCGCCGGGAGCCAGTGCCGCATAGGATGCTCTTGTATACAGTTCGTTGGGCCAAGCCATCGTAGCTGTATTTTCAATCAAGTCAGACGAACCAGGGAATAGCGTTTCAATCTCGGCAATTGCGAGGTATGTCCGTTCTTCGTCATGTAGCGCGGCGAGCTTTGCGCCCGGCTCTCCACCGCTGTACACTGTAATGATTCCGTGCTCATGCTCAATATGACTGGTCGCATGCCACGTCAGAACAATAGGTGAGTCGGTGGTGAGACGTCCATTCCAGCCTTGTTTATCCCAGAACCGTTTGCGATATTCGATCAACACCTTGGTCACTGCGCCATAAGAGATTTCGTTGACCATTTTTTGATGCGCATAAGGCAATGGCGGGCTGAACTTGATTAAGCGCGCCGTTGTCAGAGGGATTGCTAAAACAGCAAACGCCGAAGAAATGGTCTGATACGAGGTGCCTTGTTGATATATTACTTCTATTCCATCAGGCAACGTACGTATGGAAATCACCGGCGAGTTCAAGCGCACATCCGGCAAACGATCTGCCAGCGCACAGGCGATCAGGTCATTCCCACCCAGCACACGATAATTCATGTTCCGTTCGAGCGTTGTGTAATACATCGCAGAGTTGCGCGCCAGGTCCAGCAGGGAGTGCCGCTCAGGCTCGCAGGTATATTCCGAGCGAATGTGCTGGATGAAATCCTTCTTCGCCAGCGGGTGCGCGTCCAGCGAATTGAGCCAATCCGCTGTGGATTGCCGGTCGAGGCGTTCCGCATCACGCGCCAGCTGAGGTTGATTCGGGTCCGGGATGTATTTCGCCAACTCTGCCAGAGCGAGCCAAATCTTATCAACTTCCTCGTGCAGGTTTATTCCCCAAAGATCTACATCCGACATCGGTCCTGATTTGCCCTCGAAGGATGCCCAATCTTTGTCCTGTCCCTGCCAACTGCCCACTTTCCCCAATTTCAAATTGAATTGCCTTGCAAAGGCAAGCATCCGCGTGTGACTCTCGTCGATGAATTCACCGCCGCCTTCGGCAACCAGTCCATTCGAAAAGTTGCGTAAGCTATACACGCGCCCACCGACGTGGTCACGCGCTTCGAGCACGGTGACGTTCCAACCGGCGCGATGCAGATCATAGGCGGCCGAAAGACCCGCTAATCCCGCGCCGATCACAGTAACAGTTCGATTGTCTGATGCCATAAAGAATAAATGCTCCCGGAAAGTTTATTGATCAGGGCAAACTATAGCATATTACCCCTTGTTTTGCTAATCAATGAACGTTTGAATGAATCTATAGACTAAAATTAAGAGTTTCCATTTAGATTATTATGCGGTACGGTGAAAAAGAAAACAGTCACTTAATGAAGATATTCGCGCTGAGTGCTACGCAATCGAAGCGTATTTATCTATTAATACTGCGTTTCGACTACGGCTTCACCTGCACTTGCGTCAGGTGCAAGTGTCAAAGAACATAAAAGCCTCCGCTCAACGCGAAGTTATGTCAGAACAAAGTAACTGTCAATTTTCTGATTACTGACTTCTCCGCAAAAACTCCCTGATTGAGATGGAGGCTGCCGCGCCTTCCCCCACTGCCGAGGCGACCTGCTTCGTGCTGCCATGCCTCGCATCCCCAGCAACAAATATTCCCGACAGACTGGCTTCAAACGGAAGCGGCTCCATGCCCATGATTTCTTTTCCATGCACAATATCATGTCCGGTGAGCACAAAACCCGTTTTGTCCAATGCCACGTAATCCTTGAGAAACCCTGTATTCGGGGTTTGACCGATAAAGATGAATGCTGCAGCGGGATGAATCTCCTCCACCTTGTCACTGTCCTTGTAGTGATACTTGATGGTCTTCAGCTTGGAATCCTGTCCTTCAATGGCATCCACCACCGTGTTGAACCGTACCTCGATGCGCGAGGTCGGCTCCTGGACTTTATCAATGGCGATCTGACTGGCGTTCAAACGATCCCCGCGTGCCAGCAGAATCACTTTGTCTGCAAAATTGGTGAGATGCAAACCCTCTTCCACCGCAGAATTGCCACCACCAATCACAACGATTTCCTTTGCGCCCTTGTAGAATGGACCATCACAGGTCGCACAGAAATGGATGCCTGCGCCGAT
>DASWEH010000485.1:0-12347 GCA_036394895.1 Anaerolineales bacterium | reverse complement strand
AAAAAGTTCGGCGCGAAAATTTGCAGCTTGTAGATAATCAAGTAATGGTAGCAATATGAATTGCTAGAGATATGCTTTCACGGAAACGAAAACGGCCAAAACCATATCATTTGTTGTTTTCGTGTTGCCTATTTTCTTTTTGAGAACAGCAAAATGTCGTAACGGCTAAATTTCTAAAGCATCGGTATTAAAATACTGGGGTTGTAATGACTATCTAGTTTAGTGGAACAGGAGGCATCAGCATGTCTGAGGAGCGCTTTATTTCGCGTGGTTTTCTCGGTAAAAGGCGAGGGGGAGAGAAAAAAGATCGCATTCCGCCTGGTCAGTCTCTCACGAACGATTTCCCGGTCCTTTCCGCAGGACCGACTCCCCGCACGCCTCTGGACAAATGGACATTTACCATCGAAGGCCTCGTCAAGGAGAGGGCTTCATGGACGTGGCAGGAGTTCCTTCAACTCCCCATGCAGCAATATGTAGTGGATATTTCCTGCGTTACCAAGTGGACGCATCTCGACATGAAGTGGGAAGGTGTCAGCCTCGATACTCTGCTTGAACACGCCGATCTGGATCGGAACGCGATGTTCGTGACTGCCTTTAGTGATGGGGGCTACACTACCAATATGCCTCTGACTGACGTGATCAATGGTCAATCTTTCATTGCCTTGAAATATGATGACAAGCCGCTCGCGCCGGAGCACGGAGGTCCGGCTCGCATGGTGGTGCCGCATCTCTATTTTTGGAAGAGTGCCAAATGGGTTCGTGGCATTCGCCTCACGGAAAAAGATAAGCCAGGCTTCTGGGAATCAGCTGGCTATCACAACCGCGGCGATCCATGGAAAGAACAGCGCTATTGGAATGATTGATTCTTTGGACACGGTCAACGCGGATTACACAGATTCCCACAAACTTCTTTATTTCTTTGTGTCCCTTTGTGCCCTTAGTGGTTAAAAAGGTTTTCTATGAAACAAACTCTCAATTGGCAAATCGCGTCGATCAAGGATATCAAGTCGGAGACCGCAAATGTGAAGTCATTCACGCTGACACTTCCCGCATGGATGCGTCACCGAGCGGGACAACATTATGACATCCGGCTCACCGCAGAAGATGGGTATCAGGCACAGCGCAGTTATTCCATTGCGTCGGAACCTGAACGCGAGGGCGAAGTGGATATCACCGTTGAACGTATCAAGGATGGTGAAGTCTCAACATACATGCACGACGTTCTTGGTCCCGGCGACCGCATCGAGCTACGCGGACCGATTGGCGGTTACTTCGTCTGGGAAGCGACCATGGAGGAGCCTTTGCTGCTGATCGCAGGCGGATCGGGTGTCGTGCCGTTGATGTCCATGATCCGTCACCGGGCTGCGGCAGGCGCCAGGAATCCCACAAGTCTACTTTATAGCTCGCGCAATTTCGAGGATGTGATTTATTACAATGAATTGGAAACATTGCGCTCCACCAATCGTGGAGTACAAGTATTTCATACATTGACGCGCTCCCAGCCCCCAGACTGGAAAGGCTATGCGCGGCGAATGGATCAGAATATGTTGAAGGAAGTGGCACAACCCTTGGGTCGCTCCGTTCAAGTGTTTATCTGCGGGCCGACGCTTTTGGTCGAAGCGGCTGCCAATTCTTTGGTCAAGATCGGTATTAATTCGAATCAAATCCGCACGGAGCGATTTGGTCCGACAGGAGGATGAGGATGGAAGAGAGGACAGATATCAACCGGGAACTTATGCTGGACGCAAATGCCACAGCAGGACTGCTTTACGAAATCTTTGGCACCGAAATGACTGCTTCTCCCACCGAGTGTGCTACCTGTGGCAACCAGGGAGAAATTGGCGAATTGCTGGCTTTCACTCAGGGCCCGGGGATCGTGCTGCGCTGTTCGGCGTGCGAGAACGTTGTCCTGCGTATCATTCAAACACCCGAAGCAATTTATTTGGATGCGCGCGGCGCAGTCTATTTGCGGTTGGCGCGCTAGCCAAAAAAAGACCTGACAGGTCTGTGTAGGCTTCTATGTGGAACAGTGAAGACCTGTCAGGTCTCATCGAGGCGGGTCTTAATCCATTAAAGAGGGTAGGGGGAACTTCAAGCGGCTAAAACGAGTCTTATGGGTATAATATCACTCCAGTCCTGTTGACTGAGTGTTAATGATCACAATTGGGCAGGAGCCATTATGAATCGTTCTCCAAATACGACCCCGCGGGGACCATCATCTATGCTACCACGCAACGGAAATAGACTATCTCAGCGCGGAATGTTGAGTCTCCTGATGATGTTGGGCAGCGTGGGCGCGTTGGGCTTTGCCTTGCTTGGCGGTTCCAAATTAGTTCTGGACATTTTTGGTGCAGGCTTAATAAATTCACTCAGCACTTTACCTACAAAGGCATTTGTTGTTGGGCTGGCCTATATCGTTGGATGGGTGACTGCCATGATTGCGATACGCGTCTATGGAAATTTAGTTTTGCCATTTATCATCAATTTTCTTATATGGGGCTGTTTGGTAGGAGTATGTGCTCTTTATGTATTAATTTTGCAAAGGCTATATGATCAAACATATGACCTGACGCATTATTTTGCTTATTTAATGATTGTAGCCGCCGGATTGGTGGCGATGGTTGGCTTGCACTTGATCATTGAAGATCATGATTTAAGACCCCTTTCGATTCCATTGCTCGTCATCAGTCTCATCCACCTGGGATTGATCGTCTTCCGCTATGTGTTTACAGCAGCAAATCCAACTTTTTTATGGAAAGATTTATTATTTTTTCTTTCGATGGCAGCTTTTGCGTATCTCATGCTAGCACATATCGGTTTGCTCAAGCCTTTGCGAGTGCAGCTCACAACTTATTTTGACCGGAATAGCAAGGCAATACGTACGGAGAATTGAGAGATGTTATAAAAGAAAAACTTCCGAGGCTACGGCGCTTCGGAAGTTTTGTTTTAGGAGTAGAGCGGGATGGCATCCCGCCTTACTTGTCTTGTTTCGCTACGGGAATTTGGATAATAAATGTACTGCCAGGCAATTTCTCTTCATCGTAGCCGGGGCTTTCGACCCAAATCTTGCCTTTGTGTGATTTGACGATTCCCGCTGCGATCGCCAGACCAAGTCCGGGTCCACCGCCCTTGAATTTCGTGTGCCCGGAAGAGTGCAGTTCCACTTTGCCGAGCTGATAGAGCTTTTCAAAGACAATGGTGTGATTCGCAGGGTCAATGCCAATACCGGTATCACGGATGCGGATCTCACAAAATTCCCCCTGTCCATCCACGCTGACGGAATGTGCGTTAATAAAGATGGAGCCGCCATCCGGTGTAAATTTGATGGCATTCACAAGGACATTATCCAGCGCCTTTTTCAGGAGTTCAGAATCTGCTAAAAGGGGAGGCGCGGAATTAATATCAGGATCAAGTTCAAGTTTAATGTGACGTTCCTGCAAATCTTCCGTGTAATCCTTGCCGACCAATCGCAGCAGTGGACCAAGGGCCACCGTTTCCAGGTGAGGAGTGATAATCTGGTTTTCGAGCCGCGCCACATCCAACATGCTATTAACGATCTGATGCAGACGGTTCGTGCCCTGGATGACACCATCCATGACCTGTGCCAGAGATGGATCGTGCTGCACAGTTGGTGACGACTTGATCATTCCCAGGTAGCCTTTGATGACAGTAAGCGGCGTGCGCAACTCATGCGCAGCAACCTGGATGAAATCACTCTTGTTCTTATCCAGTTTTTCGAGCGTTTGATAAGCGCTGTTCAATTCGTCCACGCGTTGTTCGACCATACGTTCCATCATTTGATTGAATCGATTCAGGTCATCATACAGACGGGCATTTTCGAGTGCAACGGAGGCTTGTATGGCAAATGTATTTGCCAGCAAGACATCATCTTGCGTAAAGGAAGCTGGAGTACTTCGACTCAGGGAAAGCATGCCAACGACTTTATTTTTTGAATAGAGAGGCACACCCAGCCAGGCACGGTCTTCCGGTGCCCAGTCTGGCTGTTTCCAACTTTGCATATTTTTTACATCACTGATCACCAGTGTATCAAATTGGCGCGCGATAAGATGGTAAACATTTGTATCTCGTATGGTGTATGCCAGGTCTTCTACGGGTGCGTTTTCAGGAAAACCCGCGTGAGCAAAAAGGTTTGGGATACCATTGACATCTTCAAGGAAAATCGCACAGCGATCGTGAGGGATGAGCAGGGATAACTGTGCTACGATCTGTTGCGGAACCTCGGACACCGTCCGGATGGAGGAGAGTTGCCGCGCGGATTTGGTCAACGCCTCGGCTGCCTGACGGCGGGTCTGCTCGCTGGAATATAACTTGGCATTCTCTGAGGCAGTCCTTTCGGCGAAGTCCTTAGCAATTGCCAGTTCGATGGCACGCTCACGCGCCTCTTCCAGCAGACGTTCGACTTCTTTTTGCGCCTGTTCCTTTTGCTGGACGAGCATCACGCGCAACAACGCGCTGCTCACCAGGTTTCGTATGCGGACGTAGATTTCCCAGTCACGCGGGCCCATTTCTACCCACATGAAACCAAACCGGTTACGTGCCAGAGAGAGTGGCATCACTACAGCCGTATAACGGTGATTTTCAGGCATTTTGCCGCGCGGGATCAGTTGCCCGGTGCCCATAGAGATCTGTTTTTGTGGGATCTCAAATTGAGAGCTTTCGTACTGAAGTAGCAGGTTATAACTTTCGGGCGGAGGGGCAGAGATGGATTGCGGCGCTGTCACATCGCTGTAAAACATGACGTACCAGCGTTCGATGCCCATGGCAGGGAAGTGCTGTGAGATCGCCATGCCGATCTCATCCATACTCATGGCAGGCGCCATAGAGAAACTGAATCCGTGCAGCACATTTTCCTGTTGTTCCAGCACAAGTCTGCGATAGGCCTGTGTTCGCTGCGAAAGCTCACCTGCTAATAGACGGGCTTGCTGAAACAAGTTTTCCGCCTGTAACATAGTAGTGTAACTAGTAATCCCGCCTAGGGCGTAGCGGCGCATCATCGAAATAACATTATGCCAGATGGCTGGTGCAAGTCCATTTTTTTGCATCAGTTCAATCATGGCATTGATGGTTTTCAAAAAATCGTCGCTGGAGGACTTGCTATTCAGTGTCAACAAGAATCCGTCCCAAGCACGTCCAAACGCGTCTCTGAATTGTAAGAGCGCCGGATCCTGATCCGTAATGCCAGCTGAATTTAGCAAGGCGCGTAAGGCTGCCTCTCGCTTGTTTTCCAGCCTGCCTGTCTTTGCCACATCGCGCGGGGCAACCGCCGCCTGACGGACATTCTCCGGAAAACATCCACATGACCAACGGACGAGCAGCTGGGTAGGAGTCACAATGACTTTTGGAACACTATCCCCATGGATCTGTTTGAGCAACATTTCCATGGCGTGTTTACCCGCGGTGTAGAACGATTGCCTGACCGTAGTCAATGGCACGCCGGTTGCCTGGGCTTCGCGCAAATCGTCGAAGCCGGTCACTGCGACATCCTCTGGGACGTGAACGCCGCGCTGTTGCAGGGCTTCCAGTGCGCCAAACGCCATGCTGTCATTCGCCGCGACCACTGCCTGAAAGCGGATCTTGCGCTCCTCCAGCAGAGTGCGAATGGCAGCTCTCCCACTTTCGGATGTGTAATCGCCGTTTACGACCAGGTCTTCATCAAAACGCAGGTTGTGAGCCGTAAGTTCATCCTGGTAGGCTTGAAAGCGTTGCTCTGCATCGATCTGCCCGTGGATGCCGCGGATAAACGCGATCCGCTTATAACCATGTTCTTCGATGAGATGCCTGACCGCAGAACGCATTCCTTCTGTATTGTTTGGGATGAACATCGTAGCGCGGTCAATCTCCACTGATTGTGTGACGATAGGGATACTGCCATACGAATCAAAGAATGTCTTCAGATCAGCCAGGTTGGTGCCATAAGCAACATCCGCAGTTAGCAACAAACCGTCGAGCTGGTCCGGTTTGGCAAGATCGTATAACCCATAGGAAGCTTTATTTTTATCAGAGGTAGGGATAGGTTGTAATTTTCCCCCAATAAAGTGGACAAGGTTTACATTGTGTTCTTCAGCCGCTTCATTGATTCCCGCGATAAACTCCGCGCCCCATGAACGCCCCACTTGGGATGCAAACACGCCAATAGTTTTACGTTTTGAAGGTGGCTTGGTTGGAGACAACATCCAGCATGTCCTCTTGAGGGGATAACGGGATTATATCCTTGATTTCAGCATGCTAAGTAAAACAAAAGAATGACAAAATCCGCGTACGATCAGGTGACAGTCACTTTTGCGGAGCACCTCCGAAGCGAAGCTGAGAGGGGCGAAGTGACTGTCACCTACAAGTTGAGTCTCATCTGCCATTGCGATAGTTCTTCTCGTTCAAAACCTGCTTTTGTAAAAACGCTCTCAAACTCTTCGGGGAATATCGCAGGGATATGCCATGTCTTTCGCTTGTGATTCGCGATAGCGCTTTTGAGCATGCTTGTGCCAAGTCCGTGCCCACGGGCCTCTTTCTCAACCAGCAATGACCAGATCACTACACCCTCTGCGTCTGGGTTTGAGATGGCGATATATGCCTGCCCTTTACGATACGCACGTGCAGGTGGATTCATCTGGGCAATGCTTGCCCCTGATAATTGCCACGGCAAATCAGTTAATCCATGCTGTGAGATCAAACGTCCCATTTCGCGCAGATCGATTTCCTGCAAGATACTTTTCTTTTCTTCATTTGCATCTTTGCGGATGAGTCCGATCAATCGCCGAACTCTTTGGAAGCCTGATTTTTGATAGAGCTTCACCGCAGGTTCATTTTGCTCGATCACTTCCAAGGACATTTCGTGTTCCCCTCGCTGCCGTGCATCCTCAATAAGTTTCTTCATGAACCATGAGCCAGCGCCCATGCCTCGCTTTTCTTTGGCAATCCCCATCGCGGCAATCCGACTCGTCCAGCCACGCCGCGCGAGCAACGCAATACCCACAGGTTGATCATCTGTAATCAGCACGCGGCTGGCGGTCAGGTCTATGCCATCTTTGCGGATCATATTTAAGAAATTGACGATCTCGATTTGAATAGGAACAAAATAACCCTCAAAACCTCGATTTAATAATTTAACGAGATCAGGCAAAGGGTGGTTTGAAGCGGATGCAATGTCGAAATCCATAGTATCTCTCTTGAGAATGGCTTAGGTCAGCCTTGCGAAGGTTGGACTGTCGTGTCTCATAGGTTCATGCTAGAACCTTCGCAAGACTCATTTGGTTTTGCGATCTCCTGTCGTCACATTCTACTCGTATCCACGTATAATAGTGCGATGGAAAAGGACCAACGTATGACAGATCTTTCCAAACTTGCGCGCAAAATTACCTGGGTGCTCTTTGCAAATCAGAGCCTGACTTCGGCAGGTTTTATCGCGGCTTCCACAATTAATGCCATTATCGGCGCAAAACTTGGCGGTAACGCTTCCTTCGCGGGTGTGCCTTCTGCGGTTTATCTTTTGGGCGCGGCCTTTGCCGCTTCCGCCTGGGGTTACATCATGGATCGGATTGGCAGGAGGAACGGCATTGTCTCTGGGCTCATGATCGGTGTGATTGGCAATGCTCTGGTTTTGTTTGCGATTGTTAATTCTTCCTTTCCAATATTTCTCATTGGCATGGTGCTCATGGGGATCGCAAATGCAGCGGTGACTCTGTCACGTTTTGCTGCGGCGGAAGTCAACCCGCCGGAGAAACGTGGAGCGGCAATCTCAAATGTGGTACTCGGAGGTACGTTCGGCGCGGTGGTTGGGCCGTTGCTGGTGGGACCGATGGGAAATTTCGTCCGAACCTTGGGCATGGATGAACTGACGGGTGCCTATCTCGCGACCCTGATCTTGTTTGCAATTTCATCCATCGTCGTCTTTGCAGGGCTTCGACCAGACCCGCGCGACCTCGGCAAGCAAGTTGCCGTGCAATATCCTGATCCCGTATTAACTTCCTTGACTGGGGAAGCACGGCCGATTTTCGAGATCTTTCGCCAGCCTGCCGCTCTGACAGCAGTCAGCGCAATGGCGCTGGGACAGGTTGTTATGGTTGCGATCATGGTGATTACTTCTCTTCATATGCGTAATCATCAACACAATCTAAGAGATATCTCTGCGGTGATCTCCTCCCATACATTTGGCATGTTTGCCTTTTCGGTCGTTTCTGGTCGCCTCGCGGATAAATGGGGACGTGGGCCCGTGATCCTGGTGGGGGCGTCCACCCTTTTGCTGGCTTGTATTACCGCACCTCTATCGCCGAATGTCCTGCCGCTAGCCGTTGCCCTCTTTCTGCTTGGACTGGGCTGGAACTTCTGCTTCGTAGGCGGCTCGACGTTGCTGGCAGATCAACTTTCACCCTTGGAGCGTTCCCGTACGCAGGGTGCAAATGACCTGCTGGTTGGTTTGGCATCGGGAATAGGCAGTTTGGGAAGCGGATTTGTGTTCGCCGCATCGAACTACACAGTGATCGCCATTGTAGCTGGCGTAGTGGCCCTGATTCCATTTTTGATGTCATTGATTTGGATCAGAAAAAGATCAGTCGCTCTTGAAATAAAACTTCCCGCAGATTAGTTCAGGGAAGTAATATACACAGGTAAACAGGTAGACAAGGAAACACAGGTGTAGTTGTTTGCGTGTCTACCTGTGTACGTATTTACTCCATCTCAATTGCGGATCATTGTCAGTAGCATTTTGAAACGGGTCAATGCCTTTACCGCGTGAGGCTCGTTGGCTGGCATGATGATTGCCTCGCCACTTTTCAAATTGAATGCTTTGCCAGAAATTTTAATTTCAGCATCCCCATCCAAGATGTGCACCAAAGCGTCGAAGGGCGCGGTGTGTTCGCTGAGCTCCTGATCCTGATCAAAAGCAAAGAGTGTGACGTTGCCAGCCTCTGCTTTCGTGATCTGCCGGCTGACGACAGACCCATCTTGATAACTGACCAACTCAGCCATGTCCAATATTTCTGATTTCGGTGCGGTTGCCATGTTTTCTCCGTTATGTTGTTGCAAGATCTTTCGCGCTGAGCGTAGTCGAAGCGTTAGGCGTAACAATAAATATGCTTGTTAGAGCAGAGATGCTCTATTGCCTGCGCTTCGTCTTCACTACGTTCCGCTCAGCGCGAATTACTACTTAATCTCAATCTGATATGCGGCGGGCAGTCTTGTGAAGCGCGTTGTGCCAGTGACAACCAGCAGCGCCTCTTCGCCAGATTTCAATGAAAGCGGAATATCCGCTGTCTGGTCCGGGTTTAGCTCGATCTGTCTCACAGTGGTGGTATCGCCTTTGATCACGAGAGCCAGACGATAGGTTTGAGGCAGAACGTTTTCGACGCGCACAAATCCTTCGGCTTGCCAGCCTCCATCATCCGCTTCAAAATCGGACTGGTAGTTGATCGCGTCAACATGAACATCATCCAGTAAAAAACCCTCACCATTCACTGCCCCGTCCGTGACATATTGAAAACTCAACTGGATTTTCTTACCCGCGAATTCTGAAAGATCGACACTTTCTTGGATCCAATCATTGCTCTTGCCAGTGTAACCCCAACCGTAGGAATTGCCGGAGGGGTTGTCCTCTGTTCCAGAGGGTGTGGTAATAATTTGCCAGTGCTCACCATCGGTTGAGGCCTCCAAAAAGAGATAATCGTAGTCTTTCTCAAGGTCATACCAGGTGTAATAAGTGAAATTGATGGAGCCACTGACGTTGGTGAAATCGAACTCACGCGTTAATGTCATATCCGACTCATCGCCTTTGTTTGACCAGAACGCATATTTTCCGGAATGTGCATTGACAGGCAACAGACCTATAACAGTCGAACCTTCGAGATGCAATGTATGATTACCCGGACAGTTGATCTGGATATAATCCACACCATATTGATGCACGTCACGTGACAACGCAGACTGTGGACAAGTAGAGATCGTCTCCGTTGGGGCAACGCTACTCGGAGCGGAATAATTATGATAAATATAGCGCCCGTCGCCCACGTTGCCGTCAAGTACATAATTCGTGACAGCCCAATCCATGAAGACATCATCTGCAGTCACGGGCTGTTTGCTGACCGGGTCGGTCGCATTGATCTGCTTCAATACGTTGTCGATGCCGTCGAATCCATTTGCCAGATCCCTGACAACCGCTTTGGTGGCATCCTCACCGAAACGGTCGAGGAAATAGGCTAGGTAAAGAAAGCTAGAGCCATAATGTGGCGAGGTGATGTTCTGGTCGTTGGGCCAGTCATTGAGTTGAATGTCTGTGTTGGAGATATAAAGCCAGTCAAAACCGCCCACATCATAACCATTCAAAAACGCCGCTAGCTCAGAGAAGCCTTCGTTGATCCATAAGCTTTCATTGGGATCCTGCGCAAAATGGATCATATGTTGAAATTCATGAGCCAATACTCCATAGGTGAAGTTTTCGCCAAAATCGGTGTTATCCGCATTGAAATCGAACATTTCATGGGCATTCGAATATGGGTGTGCGAGCGGAGATACTTCATCCGCGGAAGAGAAATACCCAGCTACGGAATCTCCCAAGCCATGGGCATAGAGAATATAGATGTGCACATCTCCATCAATACCCGGTGACCTTTCACTGCCAAAGAACTCACGGTTCGTCGGATAGATCCTGTTCTCAAAAGTGTCTGCCAGATTCTTTAAATCTCTTTCATTATAGGAAACACCATCTTCAACCCAGAAGTAAACATGCGGCGTCACATACTTCAATGTGGCATCCACCTGAAAATTGTCGTTCGTATCCACGTTGCCAACCCAGAATTTTTGCTTATCGCCAACCGCACGAGCGGCGGCAGGCGGCTCCATGGTTGCCGGAATATTACAAACCTCTTTAAGCTGGCAGGCAAGTTGAGACGGATCGTTTACTGGTACAACAGCCTGGGCAAGGATATCGACTGTTTCTGTTGAGACGGAACTCACAGGTGGACGCTCGATCTCGACCGTAGGCGCGGGCGTTACAGTGTTCTCAAAGGGTGCAAATGGAGTTGTAATGTTGAAAGGCGTGTTCTGATATGCTTTATAAAAAAACGCCCCGGCTGCTGCAATGGCGATACATGAACAACATACAAGAATTGCTACAACAATACCGATGATCTTTGGCAACGATGAAGATGGATTGGGATTTGATTGCATGAAATGAGTCTCCTTATCAGCCTTGCATCTTACCTTGATTGCATGAATACGGGATTAACAAAAAGATGTGGGAGCAGTTCAACTGCTCCCACATCTCATTCACGCTTAGGCGTCTGCGTGTTGCCTACTCTTTTTCTTGATCGGTTCGGATTTGTTGAAGATGATCTTGTTATTCTCTTCATCCACATCCACTTGGACAGTTGCGCCGTCCTTATATTTACCGCTTAACAACTCCACTGACAGCGGACTCTCTACATATTTCTGGATCGCCCTGCGCAGAGGGCGTGCTCCAAAAGCTGGATCATAACCTTCCTTCGCCAGCCATTTGCGCGCGTCGTCGGTCAATTCAACAGTGATGTCGTATTCGTTCAAGCGGTCCTGGACTTCCTTCATTTGCAGGACAACGATCTCTTCCATCTGTTCGATGGTAAGCGGTGAGAACATGATGATCTCATCGACGCGGTTGAGGAATTCGGGACGGAAGGCGGATTTGAGGGCCTTCTCCACTTTGTCGTGGGCCTCACGTTCCTCACTGGAGGCCTTCGGCTGGAGGAAGCCTAGTGCGCCTCCCTTTCTCACGTATTCGGTGCCCAGGTTCGAGGTCATGATCAGAACCGTGTTTCGGAAGTCTACGATGTTGCCCTGTCCATCCGTCATGCGGCCGTCATCCAGAATTTGTAGCAACGCATTCCAGACCTCAGGATGTGCCTTCTCGATTTCGTCGAACAGCAATACACGATACGGACGCCTTCGGACTGCTTCCGTTAATTGGCCACCTTCCTCATACCCAACATATCCCGGAGGTGCTCCAAAGAGTCGACTCACCGTATGCTGTTCACGATACTCGGACATATCAATACGCACCAGCGCTTCTTCGTCATCGAACATGAACCACGCCAGGGCTTTGGCTAATTCCGTTTTACCAACACCCGACGGACCAATAAAGATGAACGATCCAATTGGACGTGACGGATCCTTCAAGCCTGAGCGGGCGCGGCGGATCGCGTCGGAGATGGCGTGAATAGCTTCTTCCTGACCAATGATGCGCTCATGTAAACGAGCTTCCATATGCAGGAGTTTTTCGGCCTCCGTCTCCATCATCTGGCTGACGGGGATACCTGTCCATTGATGGACACCTCCAGCAATGTCATCCACATCCACCACTTCATCAA
>DASWEH010000484.1:0-3549 GCA_036394895.1 Anaerolineales bacterium | reverse complement strand
GGGAGCTACCGCCGAAAGGAGGCGGAAACGCCTCTCGCGGACGTGAAACTGCTTGCCCCTACTGAGCCGAGCAAAATCGTATGCGTGGGACGCAACTATGTGGAACATGCCAAGGAACTAGGCAATGAAGTACCGAAGGTTCCGCTCATTTTTTTGAAGCCGCCTTCTTCGATCATCTCGAACGGTGAGATAATTCTGTTGCCACCGCAGTCTGCACAGGTGGAACACGAAGGCGAGTTGGTCGTTGTGATTGGTAAGCGTGGACGTTACATCACCGCCGAGACCGCCAGGAAACACATCCTTGGGTATACCATCGGCAATGACGTGACCGCGCGTGACCTGCAAAATTCCGATGGGCAATGGACGCGTGCCAAAGGTTTTGATACTTTCTGTGTCTTTGGACCGTGGATTGATACCGAATTCGACCCTGCCGATGCCATTCTCTCCTGCCGCGTGAATGGGCAGATGCGGCAAATGGCATCTACAAGGGACATCGTTTTCAACGTCCCGACCTTGGTTGCATATATTTCATCGGTCATGACGCTTGAGCCCGGCGATTTAATATTTACGGGTACGCCAGCAGGTGTCGGCGAATTGAAGAATGGAGATGAAGTTGTGGTTGAGATCGAGGGATTAGGAACTTTGAGAAATCCTGTCCGCAAGGAGTAAGGAGTAAACTGATTAGGAGTTCTTTAATTAGAAGAGTATTTCTATTGATTATTGCTTTAGCGTTTCCCGTTTTATCCTGTTCCTTCGCACAAACTTTACCGACAGCAACTCCACAACCAACTGCTACGCAAACAACTACCGTCTCGCCAGTCCCTTTTCAAAGGTATGGTGAGACGTTGACTGACATCACATACTGCACTGCAGAACCCTCCTCGCAGAAAATGGATGTCTATTTTCCAGATTCGGGCGGACCCTGGCCGGCGCTGGTGTATGTCCATGGCGGCAGTTGGATGCATGGGGACAAATCTGAAGCCCTGATGTTCGCCGCTAGCATGACGTCCCAAGGCTATCTCGTTGTTTCGATTAATTACCGTCTATATCCACCGGGGAGATTCCCAGCCATGATCGAGGATGTGAAGTGTGCTGTCCGTTCGCTGCGGGCGCATGCCAGCGAATATAACCTCGATCTGAACCGGATCGGTGCGGTCGGTGTGAGTGCAGGCGGACATCTCGTTTCCCTGCTTGGGACTTCTGACCAAAGCGCAGGCTGGGACGTAGGCGAATACCCGGACCAATCCAGCCGTGTGCAGGCAGTCGTTGCCATGGCCCCAGTTACAGATCTTTCACGGAACTTCCCGAACGCTGATATCGAAGCGATGAAACGCGTCGGTTTCGGAGAGGATAACGTGGCGCAGGCAAGCCCGATCACGCATGTGACCTCGGACGATCCGCCGTTTTTGCTGATCCATGGAGACCGCGACGAAGTGGTTCCATACGAACAATCCCAGTTGATGTACGACCGTCTGGTCCAAATGAATGTGCCCGCGCAACTCGTGATCGTCAAGAACGCGAGACATTCGTTCACTGCACCTGAAGGAACGACACCATCATTGGTAGAGATCAACCAGATTATCTTGGATTTCCTCGCAAATTATTTGAAATAGGATTGAGAAGAACTAGCCTTAAAGCTAGGTAATGACTAGTTGACATTTCTTCTTATATCAGATAATATTTCGATATCGAACTATTTGACCTCAAAAGAGATTAATTATGCCCACCCATTTCACTGGTTCCCGCGCAGAGATGCGCACGCTGGATACCTTCATCAAATTGACTCGTTGTACGAATTCGCTGCTGGCGCGGCTTGCAGAACGCAACACGATCGGCGATCTGACCTATTCCCAATTCGCGGTGCTTGAGGCTTTGTATCACCTTGGATCGCTGACCCAGGGTGAAGTGGGAAGCAAAATATTGAAAAGCACAAGCAATATCACGACTGTGATCGATAACCTCGAACGTGCAGGGCTCGTCCGCAGGGAGCGTGACGCACAAGACCGCAGAGTGATCCACATCCATTTGACGGAAGCCGGTTCAGGGAAGGTGGAAGCGGTGTTTCCAGGCCATGTCGCAGCACTGGTCCAGGAATTCAGCGTTCTCTCCGCAAGTGAACAACAGACTCTGGGAGAGTTGTGTAAGAAGTTGGGCAAAGGGCGGGAATCGGAATAAGGTTCAAATAAAAATTAAAGGTTGAAAGGAAAATAAACATGAACGATAAAGTGATTGCTGTTAACGGTGCAACAGGTCAACAGGGTGGCGCGGTTGCAAGAAAACTTTTGGCAGATGGCTGGAAGGTACGGGCACTTACGCGGGATATCGACAAGCCTGCCGCGCAGGAATTGGCTTCTCTCGGCGCGGAAATTTTTAGCGGTGACATGGAGAATCGCGCCGAACTGGACTCCGCGTTCAAAGGCGCCTACGGTGTCTTTAGTTTCCAAAATTTCTGGCTGCCGAATGTCGGTTTCGAGGGTGAGATCAGACAGGGAAAAAATGTAGCAGCCGCCGCGAAAGCCGCAGGGGTGAACCATCTTGTGTTTTCATCTGTGGGCGCGGCGCATCGCGGCATGGGACAGAAACACTTCGAGAGCAAGTGGATCATCGAGCAATATATTCACTCGCTGGATATTCCATACACGATTTTGCGCCCCGCATTTTTCATGGAGAACTATAACTGGAGCCGAGCTCAGATCCTAAACGGGATTTTGACGGGCATGGGGTTGCGGCCAGAAAAGGGGTTACAAAGCGTTGCAGTAGAAGATATTGGCGTCTTTGTAGCACTTGCCTTTGCAAATCCGGAACAATATATAGGTAAAACAATTGAGTTGTCTGGCGATGAATTGACTGAGGCACAAATTGCAGACACGTTTACAAAAGTGATCGGAAGACCTGTCAAGCTCACCATGCCAACTGGAGATGGAGGGCGCCGCAGATCAGAAGAAGAGATGATCGCCATGTTCAACTTCTTCAATGGCGAGGGCTATGGTGCGGATATTCCTGCGCTGCGCAAACTTCATCCGGGCTTGCTAACCCTCGAACAGTATCTGCGCAAGAATGGATGGGAGAATGCAGAGCCTATCCCAATGCCTGAGAATAGTGGCTGGGGAAGATAAACTGCACGAGTAGCTCATTCGCTGAACGAAGAGTATAATGATGGAAAAGATACATTTAGTGATGTATCTTTTCCGTCATCCTGTTTACCGCCCGTCTCATTATTAATTTACTTTTCAGATGGATTCGTAGGCTGAAATTTATATATAAAGTAAAGTAAATTATGCGGCACTATGTAAGAGACCCTCGCGCAAAAACCTTTTCAATATTGTTGTGCCAAGATTGGATCATTCAAGAGGACGCATGCGCACAACCCTCTTCCATCTTTTTTGTTTATTGACCGTCGTGCTAGCGATCCTTTCGGCTTGCAACCTGCCCATTGGCAGTGCAACTGCCGAAAGTACGCCTACCATAGAATCATTCACTCCAACGATGGTGGCAACCATCGAATCGACAGCTACGCCAACCAGCCAAGCTACTGAAACACTCACTGTA
>DASWEH010000483.1:0-8763 GCA_036394895.1 Anaerolineales bacterium | reverse complement strand
ACAGCCGAAATGGTCAAATTGATGGAGAATACCACTCGCGATGTGAACATTGCCATCGCAAACGAGTTTTCGCGTCTGGCTGAAAAATTCGGTGTGGATGTCTGGGAAGCGATCAGCCTCGCCAACCGGCATCCGCGCATCAATATTTTGAGTCCCGGTCCGGGGGTTGGCGGTCACTGCATCAGCGTGGATCCGTGGTTCTACGTGGAATCCGCCCCCGAACTGACTCCGCTTATCTACCAAGCAAGGCAAGTCAATGATGGACAACCTCACTTTGTCGTGGAAAAACTAAAACAAGCATTAGGTTCACTGAAAGACAAAAAGATTGCCGCTCTCGGGTTAGCCTATAAACCTGATGTGGATGATCTACGGGAAAGCCCTGCGGTGGAAGTTGTGCATTTGCTCCAACAAGAAGGCGCGCAGGTAAAAGCTTGGGAGCCTTTCAAGCCTGACGCTAAATTAAATGGAATTGACATGGCAGCGAGTCTCGAGGAGGCTATCCAGGCTGCTGATGTAATTCTTCTGCTCGTTAAGCATACTGAATTCATCAATTTCCAACCTGATGAATTGGCTTCAAAAACACGGGCTCGTGTGTTGATCGATTGTGTGAACGGTTGGGGTGCTGGTCATTGGGAAAACACCGATTTTAGCGTGTATCGTTTGGGCGTTAGCAACTCAAGAGTTGCGTAAGTCAACAATCGTAGATTTGAAACTATGAAAGTTCTCTCTGTTTTTGGCACGCGCCCGGAAGCCGTGAAGATGGCGCCGATTGTTCGGTTGCTGAAACATACCACGGGAGTTGAATCGCGGGTCTGTGTCACCGCCCAACACCGCCAGATGCTCGATCAGGTCTTGGAACTCTTCCAGATCAAACCTGATTATGACTTGAACCTGATGCGTGATAATCAGTCGCTTGCCTCCATCAGCGCATCCATCTTCACGCACCTTGATCCCGTTTTGGCAGACTTCCAACCCGATTGGCTATTAGTGGTTGGTGATACCACAACAGTTGTTACTACGTCACAACTTGCATACTATCGCCGAATCAAGATTGGACATGTCGAGGCGGGTCTACGCACGCACAACAAGTGGCATCCGTTCCCCGAGGAAATTAATCGACGCATTGCTACTGTGATTGCCGATCTACACTTCGCCCCAACAACATGGTCACAGGGGAATCTATTGCGCGAAGGCGTTGACGGAAAGACAATTATGGTCACGGGCAATCCTGTAATTGATGCGCTGAACTATGTAGTAAAGCAGGAAGAACCAAAGGAAATTACTACTCTCCTCAATCGACTGGGGCTAGAGGCTAAAAAACTAATCCTGCTCACTGCTCACAGGCGTGAAAACTTCGGAGAGCCTCTCCAGAATATTTGTTATGCGCTCAAGGAGCTTGTTTCACGCGACGATGTGGAAATTGTCTATCCTGTGCATCTCAACCCAAAAGTACAGGAACCGGTCAATCGGATATTGCAAGGAGTTCCACACATCACACTCTTACCGCCATTGGATTATCTGCCCATGGTGCATTTAATGAAACATGCAAAATTAATTCTCACAGACTCTGGAGGACTTCAGGAAGAAGCTCCCTCGTTGGGTGTCCCTGTCTTAGTGTTACGCGAAACCACCGAACGCCCGGAAGGAGTCGAGGCAGGCACGTTAAAGCTTGTTGGAACGGAGAGTAGTCAGATCGTCCACGAAGCGACTCGGCTGCTGGATGATCCGATTGCTTATGCAGAAATGGCGCGGGCCGTGAATCCATATGGCGATGGGCACGCCGCAGAACGCATCATCGCAGCACTACTTCATACTGAAAACTTATAGAACGATTGTAAACATATAACAAATCATTATTGATGATGCTCAGCAATTGTAAGGTGGTAGAAAGTTCATCTGAGTATAATGAATTCAATGAAAGCGATCTGGCGACTCGCTGCGTTGTTTTTGGTTCTGACAATTTTGCTGACACCCCGGGGAACAGTACAGGCTCAGTCAGCAGATGTGCAATATTTTCCAGAGACAGGCCATCACGTCAAAGGGGATTTCTTACGTTTCTATAAAAGTACACATGATCCACAACTGGTTTTTGGTTATCCCATCACAGAGCAGATGACCTCCAAGGATGGCGAGACCGTTCAATATTTTCAACGCGCCCGTTTTGAAACGCACACGGAATTGCCGGAAAATCAGCGTGTACAACTCACCCCGGTTGGACAAGCCCTTTATCAACCCTCCAACCAATTGAAACTCGGTAACACAGCAGGCTGCGATTTGTTTGCCACCGGTTACTCGGTCTGCTTTGCCTTCCTCGATTTTTACAAAGCCAATGGTGGCGCGGCACAATTCGGAAACCCCCTCTCGCCGTTTGAATTCCACGAGAATCTCATCGTGCAATATTTTGAAAAAGCTCGCTTCGAATGGCGCGCAGACCGGCCTGAGAATCAGCGCGTTGTCCTCACAGACCTGGGACGTTTATACTTCGATCAGCTCGGCGAAGATCCAGCTCAACTTAAGCCGGTTAAGCCATTGGATGCCACGATCAATGCCATCCTTTCTATCCGAGTCCGAGCGTTTGTCCTGAAGCCTCTGACCCGGACGACCGGCCAGCAGACCGTTTATGTGATTGTACAAAGCCAAACCTTACAAGCCGTTGCTAATGCCACCGGCAAAGCAACAATTTCCTGGCCAGATGGACGAACAGAAGATTATTTCTTCACCACGAATAGTTCAGGGCTTGGTACCATCTCGTTCAATTTTGCAAATCAAAAACAGGGGGAGCTTGTGTCGATTGATATTGTCGTTGTGCATCAAGGACTTGCTGGCACAACCAGAACGTCCTTTAGGATTTGGTTTTAAGAGGAGTCCAAAGTCTCCTGACTTTGGAATGCCAACGACTGGAGTCGTTGGACTCCAATCCATTACTCCAATTGTCTCCAAGCGAAAACAGGACCCTCCTTGCAAGCCAGTTTCCAAGTGGATTTCAGAGTCACGGCGCAAACGCCGCATTCTGCGACTCCCCCACACGGGACCGGAGTAAAAACGAGGATTTGAGCGTCTTTCCCATCCGGGATGTGATTCAATTTTCCCAAACGTTCCTTCAATAGATTCAAATTCTCACGAGCGACATCAAAAGCCAGATAATCCGCCCAATCGACAATATCAGGCAGAGCAGACATCGGCTGCACTTCCACCTCGTCAGGCAAACGGTCCACGCTGGAATCGCAAACTAGCACGATTGCCGCGCTTTGTCTTAAAGCCAGTGAGATCAAGCCTCTTAATCGAGCTGGCGAGACGTCAAACGCGATGAGCGCAACTTTGCGGGCTGACAACGGCAGACGGAAGCCATTTCCTAGTGGGCCGCGCAGGTAAAGTTCCATGCCCGGATTCCATGCCTCAGGGATGGGTGACGCGGCGATAAAACCTTGAGGGGCAGAATCCGTATGAAAAAGTGGAACAGGCAAAGGTGAGTATGATCCGTTGCCTGCAAGCAGGTATTGGCCCGGAGAAGGAATCAAACTTGATGGGCAGGAAACGCGCACGTGGCGGTATCCATCCTCAAGAATCAGCTCGAGCACCTGCCCTTTCCCTGTATGCATGTCGCTATGCTATCATGGCGGTATAATTCTTTCAATATGAATCGGAGGCTGTTATGAACATTGCTGATGTCCTTAGAGCACTCGCTGGGTTTGCATGGCTGGCAGCGATTGGGATTGGTTTATTGATGGTCACACGCGTGGCGCGTAATCAGGCCACGAGAGGGTTGGGACCGTTAACGGTTGGTGTGCTGGTTACTGCTGTTGTGCTTACAGCATTGGGAGCAGGATTGGTCTTTATCAACCCTGAAGAACGCGGTGTCGTGATTTCAGCGTTGGATAGCAAAGGGTATCGCCCTGACCCGCTTACACCTGGTTTGCACTGGGTTGTTCCTTTCGCGGAACGGGTGCAGCTTTATAGGATTTCGCGCCAAACGTATACAATGTCTGCTGTAGCCCAAGAGGGACAAACCCCAGGCGACGATTCAATCCGCGCCCGAACGAAAGATGGACAGGAAGTATTCGTCGACGCTTCGATCATCTACGCGGTGGACACGCAAAATGTGATTCAATTGCACATCAACTGGCAAGACCGCTTCGAAGACTCGGTTGTCCGCCCTACCGCGCGTAACGCCATTCGCGATGCTGTTTCGCAATATGGTGTGGAAGAGATTGTCAGCACCAAGCGGGCCGAGTTGGAAGATTTGATTACAAAATCTATCGCTGACAAGATGACACAAAATGATCTTGTGCTTGTGGATTTTTTGCTCCGCGATATTCATTTCAGCGAGGAGTATGCCGCGGCTGTGGAGCAGAAGCAGATCGCTGAACAACAAGCACAACAGGCAAAGCTGGTCGTTGAGCAAAGAAAACAGGAAGCAGAGCAGGCTCGCCAGGTGGCACAGGGTCAGGCGGATGCCGCAGTAATTGCATCGAAGGGTGCCGCAGAAGCCAGGCTCATTCAGGCGGAAGCCGAAGCGAAAGCAAATCAGTTGCTCGCCGCGTCGCTATCGCCCGAGTTGGTACAATACCAATATATCCTGAAGTTATCTCCTGGCGTGCAAACGATCTTTGTACCCAGCGGTAACCAGTTCATTTTGCCGCTGCCAGGTTCCGCTGAGGCTCCTGCAACGACAACGACGACCACTACTCCTTCAACAACACCTTAACTTGTAAAACAGGTGACAGTCATATCCCTTCTCACTTTATTGCTGGAGTGCTGTGCAAAAATGACTGTCATGTAGGTGAGAGAGTGACCAGTAACCAGAGAGACTGGTTGCTGGTTATTTTATCCAGCCTTGCGAAGGTTGATCTCGAGAGCGAAACTTAAAGAATCAAAACCTTCGCAAGGTTGAAACGAGGCTTGATGCCGATTCCACAAACTGGACGTGAAATCCGCCTCACCACTCTATCCGCTTGCGCGGGTTGAGCGTCCAAACTAAGCGCTGAGGCGCTGACGCAGGTTCTGCGTCCTATCAAAGACATCTTTGATTCCGCTTCATTCCCAGACTTAATGGTTGGTCTGTGGGAACCTGATGACGCGGCTGTTTGGCGCTTGGATGAGGAACGGGCCATCGTCGTGACCACAGACTTCTTCACTCCGGTGGTCGATGACGCCTATGACTACGGCGCAATTGCCGCAGCCAATAGCCTCTCAGATGTGTACGCGATGGGCGGACAACCTTTCCTGGCCCTGAATGTGGCAGCATTACCTGATAATTTGCCGGCAGAAATCTCGAGCGAGATTATTCGCGGCGGCGCAGAAAAAGCGCGTGAAGCTGGAGTTGTGATCGCAGGTGGGCACACCGTCAAGGACAAGGAACCCAAGTATGGACTCGTTGTCATTGGGTTTGTTGATCCGCGTAAAATGTTGAGCAAGGGTGGCTTGCATGTCGGTGATGTGCTTGTTCTGACGAAACCCTTGGGCTTCGGTGTGACAACCACAGCCTTGAAACAACAAAAAGCGGATGAGCAGGATGTAGCTGAGGCTGTCAATTGGATGAAACGGTTGAATAGAACTGCCAGCCAGTTGGCAAGCGAATTTAGTCTACGCGGCGGCACAGACGTTACAGGCTACAGTCTTCTGGGGCATGGAATGGAGATGGCAGAAGCGTCAGGTGTATTCATGAAATTTGAGTTTGCAAAAATTCCATTCCTGTCCGGGGCGCGCAAATATGCGGAGCAGGGAATTTTCCCTGGCGGCGCCTTTGATAACAAAAAGCATTTTGAGGCAAATGTCCAATTTGCTGCTTCCATTGATGAATCCAATCAGATGCTCTTGTTTGATCCACAAACAAGTGGTGGGTTACTTCTGGGGGTGCCGCGCGAGAAATTAGATTCCTTTCTTGCACGAGCAGAAGAATTAAGTCAACAAGCACGGATGATCGGCGAAGTGCATCCAGGTTCTGGCATTCAAGTAACTGGTTAGGAGATTCATATGATTAATCCTGGTCTCGGTCTGATGGAGATCATTTTTGGCTTCAGCGCAGTGACTTTAAGCCTTGGCTCGCCGCTTGCTATCTCTTTTTTCTATATCTATATAAGATATATATCAAGCTGAAAGGCATTGAAGAACATCTGAAGAACAACTGAAATCCGTCTGTTGATCAGCAGAAATCCTTGAAAGAGACGGAGGAATTGGCATAAGAATATTATTTTAAGCTGCTGAAGGATTAAAAGCAGTTTGTTTATCCATAGTACAATAGGAAACTTGGAAAAGTTGATTGGATCATGGAAGAAATTCCCTTAAATATTAATTTAACCCCTGGATTGATCACGATTGGTATATTGCTCATCATTAACGCCATCCTGATCGCAGCAGAGACAGCCTTGCTTTCTTCACGGAAAGCTCGTCTGCAAAATGAATTAAACAAAGGGGATGCGCGTGCAGGCATCGCCTTGAAATTAACGGAAAACCCGAATCAGTTCCTTTCTGTCACTCAAATTGGCATTACAACTATTGACCTACTGCTCGGCGCATTGACCGGATCGACACTTGGTATATTGATTGATGCCCAGCTCAGTAGGTATCCTGCCCTGGAACCTTATAGTGCCGTGATCGGTCTATTGGTTGGCGTTGTTCCTATTACGTATCTGTCACTGGTTCTAGGTGACCTTGTCCCTAAGCGACTGGCTCTGCGTGACCCTGAAGGTATGTCCTCATTCTTTGCAAAACCAATGATGTTCTTTACGCGGATCTTTTATCCATTCGTCAGGTTCCTGAGTTTTTCCACAGAATCCGTCCTGCGGCTGTTGGGTGTAAAAGTAAGCCAGGAACCACCTGTCACGGAAGAAGAAATCCAACTGCTGATTGACCAGGGCACGCAGGCAGGTGTCTTTGAGGAATCCGAACAGGATATGGTAGAAGGTGTGTTCAGCTTGGCGGATCAGCGCGTCTATTCACTGATGACACCGCGCCCGGATATTGTCTGGCTGGATATTGAGGATACGACCGAAGAGATCCGCCAAAAGATTGCTGAATGCAACTATTCGCGCTTCCCTGTGCGGCAAGGTTCCTTGGATTCGATCATTGGTGTTGTGAAAGCCAGAGATTTGCTCGTTCGAAGCCTAAACAATGAACCCATCCAACTCAAGGAGTTACTGAAGCCCGCGTTCTTTGTCCCAGAAACAATGCTGGCATCCAGGGCACTTGAAATTCTCAAAGAAAAAGGGACAGATATCCTGCTGGTCATCGATGAATTTGGGGCTTTGCAGGGATTGTTGACCATCAATGACATTCTCGAAGAGATTGTCGGTGAAATGGAAATTGATGAGCCGCAAGCCACGCAACGACAGGATGGCTCGTGGCTGCTGGATGGCATGCTGGAAATCGATGAGTTCAAAGATATATTTGACATGCCTCCACTTCCGCATGAAAGTGAGTATGAAACACTGAGTGGATTTATTATGATGTCACTTGGACGCGTGCCGCAGCCAACGGATCATTTCGAGTGGCACGGTTTGAAATTTGAGGTCGTCGATATGGATGGCCGTCGGGTGGATAAGGTGCTGGTTACCACCACTCCGCAGCGGACATCAACGCCTGAAGAGAGCAATGGAAAGAAATAATCAATCCGCATCCATGATTGGCAATAAAGTTCTTTACTTATGTCCCGTAATTTTCTTCGCGCAGTAATCTTTGATCTGGGTGGAACACTCATGTATGAACGCGCCAATTGGGACTCAATCACAGCCCACGCAGATGAAGCGTTGACCAATTATCTGCGCGAAGAAGGGATGGAACTGAATCTTTCCACGTTCCCCCGCGAATTCCGCAAAAGACTCGATAAATACTTCAGGAAGCGTGAAAAGGATTTGCTGGAAACAACCTACTCCTTTGTCCTGCGCGATGTGTTGGAAGATAAAGGATACCGCGATATTTCAGATGGGATTATTCGCGGCGCGCTAGATCGTCTCTTTGCCATCACACAAACGAATTGGGCACTCGAAGGTGACACACTACAAACCCTCAAGAAGCTTGAAACGGATGGCTACCGAATGGGTCTAATCTCCAATGCGGGTGATGACCAGGATGTACAGCAGCTTGCCCGTCGCTTTGGAATCGCTCAATATTTTGACTTTATCCTCACGTCTGCCGCGTGCAGTTATCGTAAGCCGCATCGGCGCATCTTCGAGCTTGCGCTCTCAAACTGGTATTTTCTACCGTCTGAAGCAATCATGGTCGGAGATAATCTGGATGCAGACGTACGCGGCGCACAGAGTGTCGGGCTGTATGCAATCTGGATCAGCCGCCGTGCTGGCCCAAAAACTGAGGAGCATCTTTCGATCCAGCCGGAGGCGAGTATATCCACGTTATACGAACTTCCTCCGCTTCTGGATCGTCTTCAAGTCCAATAAAATTTCAATTCACATCACGGATTACATCACAATGACTCAAAACAAGCGAATCACTATAGTCCCGCGTGTTTTCCCTGGCACCGTGCGGCTTAAGCCGTACCAGGGCAGGTGTGGCGGGAGTCCTGTGGACAAAACGTTGCTTGCCTATGTTGCACTGGGTATAGGCATTTTTTCACTTAGTTTCTCAGCCATGTTCGTACGCTGGGCAAATGCACCGGGTCCTGTCACTGCCTTCTATCGTCTCTTCTTCTCCATATTTTTGTTGTTACCTTTTTTTCTGCCACGCCTAAAAACAAATCGATCGATCAAGTCACAGTCTATTCTATTTCCCTTGCTGGCAGGCGTGTTCACAGCGTGTGATCTTGGGCTG
>DASWEH010000482.1:0-7590 GCA_036394895.1 Anaerolineales bacterium | reverse complement strand
CCTGGAGGATCTCTTCAAGCAGGGAGGAACACGCAGCTTCAAAGATTACTGTGGGAGTAAATGTAGGCGGTAAAGTGGGGGTGAGAGTAGGCGTGGCTGTCGCTGTTGGAGAAGGAGTTGGCGTGTCAGGAATGATCAGTTTTGTCGCCGCGCGGCAGGCTAAGACTGAGAAGAGCAACACCGTGATCCAGAGGAATCTTATTTGAGGTTTACTAGCCAGCATAATGGGTGAGTCTAGCATAGGAAGGTGATTGACGAACCTTGCGTTTTGTATACAAGTTTTTAGAAAAATAGCGGCTTTTAGACGTGTCCCCAGGCAAAATACATGGGCACGTATAATTTTCGTTCTCCGCGCCCCCGAGCTTGCTGATCCCGTCTTTTCATTTTTTGCATATCGTCACTTGGAACGAATCCGGCCAAATCAGATTCGAGTACTGCCCATTCCATTTCCCATTCTTCGAGAGACGGATCATCCTCAACATTTTGAATTGTTCCCGTTTCATTGAGCTCGATCCTTGCTCTAAAAAACAAATCTGCCAGCTGTGCGCCCAAGCCTGGATCTGCGCCCTGATTCTTTAGGGATTCGGATTGCCATTTTCCCAAAGGAATTAATTCACGCGGCTCATCGATGCGCGCGGTGTAATCCGGCTCAGCAAATGAAATGATATGGGCTCCTGGTTTTCCTACACGCTTCATCTCGAGCAAAGCTTTCAGCGGATCATGCACCCACAAGAGCAGAAAATGACAATAGACAATATCAAAGATTTCATTCGAGTAGGGCAGTTGAAGCGCGTTCCCTTGCACCAGGGACGCTGTGGGCGCGTTGATTCTGCATTGAGCGAGCGCCGCAGAGTTGATGTCCAAGCCATGAAGCGAGATGTAATTGGGTAATTCGGAGAGGATCGCACCGGTGCCACAACCGACTTCTAGCACAAGCGAAGCACGCCGCAGAGCGGCAGTGTGGACGCGGCTCGTATCATTCAATCCTGCTTTTTTGAAAAGATAGGTCCGTAGATCACGAGTCCACTTGGCTTGTTGGAGGTAACGCCTATGCCAATCCATGGTTCAACATTTACGTGTAAATCTGCTTCCATTCATCGCGTAGAAGATTGCCCAGCACTTGATTAGAGTTTTCCTGTGAAGTGAGGACATCGCCATCCGGCTCGACATAAAGCCAGGCTTTGCCCGCACCTTCGGGGATCGCGGCCTCCTGCGCTTCATAGACAACAGGATTCGAGGCAGAATAAGGTACAGGCAAGTCGAACTTGAGGGTCAGCCCCAGCGTTGCAGCTTTATCGCGGAGGGCATCGTATGTGTCACGCAGGGAATTATCCGAACTGGTCAGTGATAAACTCTTCACATCTAACTTCGCTAGTCGCTCCAGAACCTCTTCTGCAACCGTGATATTGTCCTGGTTCAACGTGAGATGTACTGTCACAAAGATATCTTCTGCCATAATCGTTTCCAGGGCAACCCACGATTTGTCGTTATCCGGTTGAAGGAGAAAGAGAATGTGATCGAGTCCGGTCTGCAAAAGCAGATCAAGATAGTTTTTGTCGATCAGCCTCAAGCCATCCGTGAGCAATCCACAAACCTGACCGTTCTTTTCGGCATGGGCAATCAGATCTGGAAGATCATCACGCAACGTGGCTTCGCCACCCGTAAATGTGATGTGGGGAACGCCGGCTTGCCAGGCTTTATCTAAAATGAGACGCCATTCCTCTGTGCTAAGCTCGCCGTCGACGCGTTTGGTAGGCGCGTATTCAGCGCTGGAATCCTCGCGCAGGCGATAGGTTAGCGCGCAGTCGAGGCGCAGTGGGGAGGTCAGGTCGGCTGAATGAGGCGCGGCCCGCTCAAAATCCAAGAAAGACACGGGGTCCAGATCGGGAGTTGAAATGAGCGTTTCGATCTTATCCATGAAATCCTGATAGTCTGCCTTTGCTATATCCTTGCTCACACGATATCGCGAAGAGATCTGCTTGACTGCTTCATCAGGCTCTGTCCCGTGGATGAAATGATAGGCGTATTCCGCCGCAGTGGCATTCAGTTGAAGGACAGTGGAGGCATTGAGAATGAATATTCCAGAACCATCCGATTTCAACCGCAGATGGACACGATAGGGCTTATTATCCTGAATGTCTTGTTTGTGATACACACCCGCGGGGAGCGGTTCAATCTTCGCGAAACGGTCTGCGAGACGGTTGATGAGTTTCATAATCTCTCCTCAAATTCATAGCATCGATACGTTTGAATGCTCAAACGTTAAGGGGCATCCGCCGCCACATTCAGAAAGGACGGGACAGCCTTCGCATTTGGCGGGTAATCCATGGCGCTCACGTAATTGCACAGATAGCTTGTGATTCCAGATGGAATCCCATGGATCGGTGAGCATATTGCCAAGCGGGCGGTAATAGGATTGACACGGCAACACATTCCCATTCGACTCAATGCACATACTGTATAACGAAGCCGTACAACCTTTGACACCGAGATTGCTCTGGGTCGGGTCGAAGTTGCAGTATTGCGTTGGCGTGTACCAGATGAGCCGTTGCCCATGTTCCGACGTCTTTTTTACAGCCATGTCAAGGATAGGTTGTAACTCACGTTCATGCAAGCCGGTTCCCACGCTGAGCCCCTGACCGGCGTAGATCAAAGCATTCAGTCCAATCGTGGGTACGCCAAGCTCAGCCAGAAAATCCAAGGTGTCGGGAATTTTATGAACATTGGTGCGCAGCATGGTGGTGTTGGTCATCACATAAAGTCGCGTAGCCAATGCGTTCTTCAAGCCTTGAATGGTCTGTTTGAACGCGCCTTTTGCGCGCATCATTTCATCATGGATTTGTTCATCACAAGATTCAACAGTAACTTGGACGTGATCGAGACCGGCATCGACAAGTTGTTGCACGTACTTCTTGTCAATGAGTCGACGGGCGTTGGTGTTCAAGCCCGTGATCTGTCCATTGGATTCGGCGTGGGCGATCAATTCGGGCAAATCATTTCGTAACGTCGCTTCACCGCCAGTGAAGACAATATGTGGAATGCCTAGAGCCCAAAGTTGATCCAGGATTTTTTTCCATTGAGCAGTATCCAATTCAGGGAAATTTCGTTCACGGGCGTTGTAGCAGTGCGCGCAATCGTTGTTGCAGCGATAGGTAATGGCAAGATCCATGCGGTAGGGCGCCGAAGGACGGGCGCTGAAAGGCATGATCGATTCGAGGTCAAGTTCATGGATTGGACAAGCGCCGTCGGGACGGATTAGGTTATCGAGTTGAACGTTGAAGGTTGAAAGATCCTGGTTTGCCTGAATTGCAGAAACCCTATATTGATTCCTAAGGTTCTGAATGATTTCCTGGTCTTTTTTCCCTTCGAGAATTAAATAAGCCATCAATGCCGCGGTTGGGTTCAAGTGCATCACGCGATTGGCATTGACAATCAATGTCCCAGTGCCATCGGGATCGATTCGCAAATGGATGCGCGATTTTTCGTGTTCGTTTTCACGCACATAATGATAAATTCGCGCACCGGAGTCCAAAGTCTTTGCGAAGCATCCCTGTGGCACCAGACTTTGGTGTTTCTTTGTGGAGCTAAATTTATCCAACGTCAGGAGACGTTGGAGTCCTGTCTTAAAATTCAGGGACATCATTGACCTCGCCGATTCCCTCAAAATCAAAGCCTTGGTTTAAATATTCACTGTAATTGCTGAAACGATAATCCTCAGGTTTTTCCACCAATCCATGTTTAACAGGATTCCAAAACACGTATCTAAGCCGATTGCAATAATCACGCTCAGAGCGAATACACGTATCCCAGTAATTCCACCAGACTTGGCGACCATTCAATCCGTCTTCGCTATTCCATTTTCGTGCCGTGAATTTGTGGTAACTATTTATCAACTTAGAGAGATTACCTGCGTGCTCGAGTGACCGAACAATGGCATGATAATGATTATTCAAGATAACCCAGGCAACAATTTGCCACTGATAAATTTTCGCTGCCTCGTGAAATGCCTCTTGCCACTCTAGTTTGCGCTGAGGAGACCTCATCAAGTCTGCCTTTTTGTAAATGGATGCTGTCAGCATATACAAAGTATCCGCAACAAAGAGATGTGGTGGGTTATGAAGGGCTGTTTTGAAAATGATTTCTGACATAATCTAATTCTCGCGGACTGCAAAATCTCCAGATTTTGCAGTTTCCAACGTCAGGAGACGTTGGACTCCTATCTACCGGCCTCCACCCGCACAGGCGCAGGCGCAACCAGCACACGCACAGGCACACGCGCAACCGCGACCTCCTCCGCCCATGCTTCGTCCACTAGTGGTAGGTTTGGGCGGGGGATTGGTTACATTAGTTACACGGCTGGTAAAGTCATTGACGTTGCCGATAACTCTCTGTGAGAAGGTCTGTACGCCTCCAACGACGGAGGCAGCGAAGTCCGCGCCGGGGAGCGAGGTGCGGCCCGAGGGTTGACTTGGCGCAGAGACTCGTCCTCCACCTGAGGTCGAGATCGGACCCGTTCGATATGTGGGATCGTAATTTCCCCACCACATCGGCAGGAAAACGGGACCATGAAAAACGCGGCGGGAATGCTCATCATAATCTTTATCAAGCATGGTCCATTCCAACTGCTGATCGAAGAATGCCATTTGCACTTCGGGTGTATCGGCTTTTTGGACCTGTTCCCAGGCAGTTTCCATGATGCGCTTGTAGTACTCAATCGTTTCTCGACGGCTGAAGCCTTTCATTTTTTCAGAGACAGAACGCACAAGTTTGACTGTCATCTCCTGCAACAGGTTTCGTTGCGCTTTAGGATCGGCTTCCTTAAATGCTTTCAAAAAGTTCAGCTCATAATCATACAGACCCTCGGGAAGGGGAGAGGTCACTTCGATGGTAAGTGGGTCACGTTTCGTGACAACCGCCGCGCCCTTCTTCACGACCCCAAAAAGGATCATGGTCATCACTTTGTCGAGAGGCTGTTCCATCAGAATGGCTGCCTCTACGGCAGTGAGTCCGCGTTTGATACCGTGACCCTCAATGGCGATCTTTGGTGACATATATTGAAGTTTGCGGCGCTGATTGCCAATGAAGGTCAGGACAGGTATACCGAGAAACATAAATGCAAAGAAACAGATAAAGGCGATTGGTACACAACCTCCGACGAGGGAACTGATCCATTCTCCGATATTGAAAGCGGGCGCCGTGACGATTGCGGTCGGTGGAATATAGGTTTTTGGAAACGATGCACCAAATGTATATTGCCTTGACCCAGATGCATTTGGGTTTGACCAGGTGTACGTAACACGACTTTCCGAGTCGAAACCTGTCTGCGGCTCAGAGGGGAAACCGGAAGGTGCGTCATGCCAGCGCGGCTCCTCGGGTTTGACGCCAGGAGGCAGATGGAAAGTTACAGTTAAGTTAGTGTCTCCAACCACAAATTCACTGCCAAACCACGTAGGTGAGAAAACTGCGGAGGCGTAGTTTTGATCCTGATCATCCTGATAGATGACATCTGAAATCTGACCCACAGTAACATGCACATTCCCTGTTTGACCCGGCTGGATGGCATGTGAACCCATATCGACCGCGACGCCTGAACCGGATCCCTGATAATCCGTGGAGATGGAGACGGGACTTCCATTGACATCTGCTCTGATCGTGTTGTAGATGTAATTGTTGTTTGGCAATCCCACATCCACAAAATCAATGGCATGCGCGCCGGGTTGATTTGTAAACGTAAATACGTAATCCAGTGTCACGGTGCCATCTGAATTCCAATAGACATTCACCACTTCCTTATCGAGGCTGAATGAATAACTTTGTGCAAGTACACTGGTCGCCATGCTGAATGCAAAGATGATCACCAGCGTAATCGTTAGAAGTCTTCTTTTCATAAAGGCCCTCCCAATCTCCAATCGTAAATCAAAATTTGTCTCACCATTTCGGTTCTTCGGTTAATTGATAGGTTGTTCCACAATACGGACATTCGACCATGGGCGCGCCCATGACCATTTTGATGTTTTCCGGTTTAAGAACGCCGCCACAGTTTTTGCAGGTCATTTGCTCAACCTTCGTATCAGCAGGCAGATCTATTTTTAACTGTTGTATAACTTCAGTTTTCGTTCCGCGTATACTGGCATAGATCAGTCCTGCCCCGCCCGCCAGGAAGAGCGCGCCGACACAACCGAAACCCAGTCCATAGGTCAGCCAGTTTTGGCTGCCTTGTGCTGATGTGGAACCGATAACGCTCAGTGCCCCATAGCCGAGCAGACATAAGCCAATCAGGAATAATATCCCCGCCCCAATGTATAGAAGTGGTTTATTTGCCATAAAGAGGACTCCTGTTAGTGGAGTCAACGTCTCCAGACGTTGGAAAGGGTGTTTCACTTTATGAAACCGATGTCTGGAGACATCGACTCCGTTCATAGGCTACTTTATATATGACAAGTCTAGCATTTCTGTTCTTTTCTCACAAATGACTTTTGTCTTGAATTTCACACTAAATTTGTATGATTTGAAAAGGGATATTGTTCGCTGGTACTGCATGTCACATGTCCTACAACTTAATTTGGGTTGGCTTTATACTTGAGAAAAATCAATTAACCAGTAAGGACACGAAGGAGCACAAAGGTTTTATCTTTTCTTCGTGTCACTTAGTGCCCGTCGTGGTGAAAAATGACTATTCAAGAACAATACAAAAAATGGCAAGAAACCACGCTCAAGAAATCATTGGACAAATCCAAAGAGCGAAAAGAGCGCTTCGAGACCTCCTCAGGGATCGAGGTCCCGCGTGTTCGGTTGCCTGATGGTCTCGACCAGCAGGAAAAAGAGTATCTGGAAAAGCTGGGTTTCCCTGGTGAATATCCGTACACACGCGGAGTCCAGCCGACGATGTATCGTTCGCGCTTCTGGACGATGCGCCAGTACGCGGGCTTCTCCACCGCGGAGGAGTCCAACAAACGTTATCGGTATTTGCTCGGGCAGGGACAAACAGGATTGAGCGTCGCGTTCGATTTGCCGACCCAGATCGGTTACGACGCGGACGACCCGATCGCGCAAGGAGAGGTGGGGAAAGTGGGCGTTTCGATTTCGTCCATTCATGATATGGAGCAGTTGTTCGACCAGATCCCGCTGGAGAAGGTTTCGACGTCGATGACCATGAACGCGCCCGCAGGGATTTTGCTGGCAATGTACATCGCGGTGGCAAAGAAACAAGGCGCGGATATTCGAAAATTGCGCGGCACGATCCAAAATGACATCCTGAAGGAATACATTGCGCGCGGTACGTATATTTTCCCGCCTGCGCCTTCGATGAGACTGATCACGGATATCTTTTCATTCTGTGCGAAAGAAGTTCCGTATTGGAATACCATTTCAGTTTCCGGGTATCACATCCGTGAAGCAGGTTCAACGGCAGTCCAGGAAGTCGCTTTTACGCTGGCCAATGGGATTGCCTATGTAGAGGCTGCGCTCAAGGCAGGTCTCGAAGTGGATGACTTCGCAGGGCAGCTTTCGTTCTTCTTCAACGCCCACAACAACCTGCTCGAAGAGGTCGCCAAATTCCGCGCCGCGCGCCGCATGTGGGCAAAGATCATG
>DASWEH010000481.1:0-4625 GCA_036394895.1 Anaerolineales bacterium | reverse complement strand
TGGTTTCCCGTCAAGCAGAATCTCGCCCTCATCCGGGCGAGCCAGTCCGAAGAGAATATTCATGAGCGTCGTCTTGCCGGCACCATTTTCGCCAAGGAGCGCATGGATCTCCCCGGCTTTCACATCCAGACTGATTTGGTTGTTGGCTATGACACCTGGGTAGCGTTTGGTGATTCCGCTCATCTGCAGCCGTGGAGGTGAGGATGGTACAGCGCTCATGGTGAGTCCTTTGTAAGGGTGTACTTTGGAAGAGAGGCGGCCAGTTCATCTGGCCGCCTCTATCAAAAACAGGGATGGAAAACTAACTATTGTCGCGGCGGCTTGAGTTCACCGCTGGCCATCTTCGCCATAGCATCATCGATCTTGGCCTGAATCTCAGGGGTGATCAAGCTCTCGTTATCGTGGTATGGGGACAAGCCAATGGCGGGAGGCGTGGAAGCCGCGTTGTAGCTGACCGAGCCAGCTTTGAAGTCGCCAGAGGCAGCGCTCTCGGTAACTGCCTGAACGGTATCCTTGAGCTTCTTCTCGGCGCTCGTGACAATACACTTCGAGAGGTTCGGGAGCGTCACCGCCTGGTCAACATCGACTCCGATGCCATAAATGCCGGCATCGCAGGCCGCCTCGAGGACGCCCTGGCCCGTCAGACCCGCGATCTGGAACAACACATCCGCGCCTTGGCCGATGAATTGCTGGGCAATCGCTTTACCGGTTGCTGGGTCATTGAAACCCTTGGCCGGATCCGGGTTCGTTTCTTGGTAGAGTGTCTTGATGTCGGGGTTAACTGACTTTGCGCCGGCTACATAGCCTGCATTGTAAGCGACAACCGCCGGAACGTTCGTGCCACCCACGGCGCCAATGGTACCGGACTTGGAAATACTGCCTGCAACGATACCAGCCAAATAACCCGCCTGCTCCTCAGCAAACACAATACCCTGATAGTTCGGGAGCAGTGTGGCAGCATCACCCGCGCATGCAAAAGTTGGATCAGGTGCACCAGCCTCGTCCACACAGATGCCTTGGTCAACGCCGATGAACTTCACATCCGGGTTTTCCTTGGCAGCGATGGTCGTGTCTGTGCCGATTAGGAATCCTACGGTGATGATTACATTGAAGCCCTGGTCGATGAAGGTTTGGATGTTCTGTTTGTAATCCGAGATATTCTGTGTCACGATCACATCAAACTGGGCGCCCATGCCCTCTGCTGCAGCCTTACCGCCTTCATACGCAGCCTGGTTGAAGGATTTGTCTTCAAGCTGCCCGACGTCGGTGACAACACCAACTTTGAGAGCTGTCGGGGCTTCCGTTGCCGGTGCTTCAGTGGCTGGCATTTCAGTTGCTGGGGCTTCAGTGGCAGGGGCTTCCGTAGCTGGCGCTTGCGTGGCAGGGGGCTGAGTGGGGGCGGGCGTAGATGGGGAACCGCAAGCGGTGAGAATGATCGAAGCAACGATCAATACAACCGTAACAAGGTGTAGCTTTTTCATGTAGTTCTTCTCCTCATTGAAAATTGAAACTTATATTTAATTGAGCTTTAGGGGAACGAAATTTTGTCGGCGCACCTCCTCTATGATTGGCACATGGCTACGTAATAGAAAAGCAACAAGCAATGTCATTGGAAAATCGAAGAACTTGATGTTCCTTTTGGATGGAAGTATATGATTCAACGATGGTATTTGTTGGGCGACAAATTTCACGTTTTGTTACTTTTGCCTATGGTGCATCTTCTGAATTATATCAACAAAAGCCAACGAAAACTAAAACACGAAAAAATTATTCCATGATCTCTGTTTGGGATTAATTACTAATTCCAGTTATGGCTTCACAGAAGGGATGTTAGTCTTGATCGAACCATCTAACAAACCGGCATTAATCTTTTCCATCTCAGTCTTTACATCAGCAGGAACTTTGCTTTCTACGTCATGAAAGGGAGCATAGCCTACCTTGCCAAGATAGTTTCCGCTTGGGAAAGCACCTTCCTTAGAGAGTTTAATGAGATCAAATACGCCCGGTGCAATAAGCTTCATTGCACTCGAAAGCATGGGTGGAGCTGCTTCGGGTAACGTAAAATATTGATCAGTATCTACACCAATGACATATGCATCGGATTGTGCAGCGGCAATAATAGCACCATTGCCAGTAACACTGCCGCAACCGAAGATTACATCTGCACCCGCATCTACGAGAGACTTGGCAGTTTCCGCGCCCCATTTGGGGTCAGTAAAAGCCTGATCATCATTGCTGTGATATAAAACAAAGACCTCCGTAGTCGTTTCTCTTACATTATCTGCGTAAGCAGCGCCAGCTTTATAACCTTCACCAAAACGCCAGACGGCAGGAACCGTGTCTGGGCCACAAACAGCGCCAATCTTATTACTCTTGCTCATCATCGCGGCAAGAGCGCCAACGAGAAAGCCAGCCTTATCTTCAGGGAAATTTAACCCTGCAATCCCATCAACTGGTTCTGTTTGGAACTGATCTACACCGATAAAATCGGTATTAGGGTAGGTCGTTGCGGCTGCTACCGTAGCATCACCGAGAGCAAAGCCAACGGTGACAATTACATCATAGCTCTCATCGCCGAACGCGGCGATGTTTTTGGCGTAGTCCTTCGAGTTGGAAGTCTCGATATACTCCACTTGGGCACCCAGCTCTTTCTGAGCCTGCTGAACACCTTCCCATGCAGATTGGTTGAAAGATTTATCATTAATTTTTCCGATGTCCGTCACGAGTCCCACGCAGAATACTTCTTTACTGCTGCAATCAAGCGTTGCCGGAGTACAAGCCGGCAGTAATATAGTGGAAATCAAAAACATTGCCAAAAAAAGATGCAGCTTCTTCATGGGCGTTTCCTTTATATAAATATATAAACAAGTTTGATCGGCTTAAAACAAAATTTTTTCAATGTGAGTATACAATTACTTCAATCATTCGACAAGACAGGCAGTCGAAAGCCGGATGAACGTTACGCTTCGCGCCCAACCGGTAATTGATTCCCTTGCCCGATGGATGCCTCTCCGCGCCTCACGCCAAGCATCAGCACCAGGGCGGTCAACAGAAAGAATGGGGCGATCAGCATGATCACGCTGTAATTGTTTCCAGTAAGCTGAATAGCCCAGCCATTGACGTTTGGACCCACGATGGCAGAGAAGGTGGAAAATAAATAATATAAACCAGTGAATGTTCCAATGCGTGCTGCGCTGGTCAACTCAACAACCATCGGCAGCGAATTGATATTGACGAATGCCCAGCCAATCCCACCAAACATCAACAACACGCCAGCCATGGTCAACATACGTGAACCGCCCTCGCTCAATGGAATACCCACTAATGGCAAAGGCGCGAGCGGAGTGAGCAGTGTGCTGGCAGGCAGAATGTAAAACAAAGCCAGGATGACCGAAACCAGGATCAAGCCAAATGAAATAGCCACACGTCGTCCAATCCGTGCGGCGATAATACCGGATGGAATAGCAAATAAAACGAAGAATAATGGAAAGACCGAAAGCAGAGTCGCGCCATCCCCCGCATCGATGCCAAGATGTTCTTGGGCATAAAGGGTGAAGAACGTTTCCACCGCCGAATAGCCAATAAACCAAAAGAAGATCGCAAACAAAATCCGCGCACCGCTTTTCTCTTCATCGTTTAGCACTTCCCGCAGGCTTTCGATCATGCTGGGTTGAACTTCGTTACTTTCTGCATAATCCTTTGGTTCTTTGATAAACAGAAAAACGATCAATGCTGCGATGACCACCAATATGGACCCAAGCCAGAAAGGAAAGGCTGGGCTAAGCTTGTAAAGCATTCCACCTGTTTGCAACGCAATGATGGTCCCAATGCCGCCCATAAAGTTGATAATGCCATTTGCCTGGGATCGTTTTTCAGAAGGCGTGATATCAGGCATCAGAGCCACAACGGGTGTACGCCACAGTGCTGCACTTAATAACAATGTGCTTGTGCAAGCCACAAATAATGGCAACAGCGATGCAAGCGGAATGAATCCAAATGCTAATGCAGTGATGGGTGCGCCAATGAGAATGAACGGAAGCCGCCGCCCGATGGGACTGCGCAATCGATCAGACCATGCACCGACCGGTGGTTGGATGAATAAGGCGGCGATATTGTCGAGGGTCATAAAGAAACCGATAAAGGCCGGGGTAAGATGGAATTTATTTGCTAAAAAGATAGGGACAAAGGCATTATACACTCCCCAGATGACGCTCACACCAAAGAAACCAAATCCAAGCAGAAAGATTTTGCCGTAATTGAATTTCATGTTGCCTCCATGTAGACCGTCAAAAGTCAAAGCTCACTCTGACCTTTTGTGGACGTTCGACTTTAGACGTTCGACGATTTCTTGGTCCTCTTTGCTCAATTCTGCTTTCTCAATCATATCCGGGCGTTTCTTGAACGTTCTCGATATCGCTTGCTCTCTGCGCCATTTTTCGATCTTGCCGTGGTCACCGGAAAGCAATACCTCTGGCACCTGCCAGCCGCGAAACTCCGGTGGACGCGTGTAATGGGGATATTCCAACAGGCCCATGGAATGCGAGTCATCTTCGGCACCGGTTGGATCGCCGAGCACGCCGGGGAGAAGCCGCGAGACCGCGTCGATGATCATTAGCGCGGGAAGT
>DASWEH010000480.1:0-5845 GCA_036394895.1 Anaerolineales bacterium | reverse complement strand
TCCATTCTCGCAATCGCTGACAGACTTCAACACCATCCATGTCAGGCAGGCCCAAATCAAGAATGACCAGATCCGGTTCATTTGCCGCAGCTAATGCGAGTCCTTCTTCGCCTCGACTCGCCGTGGTCACTCGGAACTGCTGTTCTGTCAAAATCGTGCGGATCGCGCGCAGGATCTGCGGTTCATCATCAATGACCAGAATATGCGGTGCACTGCTCATTCAGCCTCCGTATCCATGGGGAGTTGATGTGGCTTGGCTCCATCCCAAATGAGAGGCAGGATGAAATTGAAAGCCAGCCCATCCGAAAGGTTCTCTGCCCAGATATGACCCCCATGGGCTTCGATAATTCCTTTGCAAATGGAAAGTCCCAGACCCGTGCCCGTCACTTTATCCGCGGCGGTGATGCGATAGAATTTATCGAAGATACGTTCCAAATGTTCCGAGGGTACCTGCGGTCCCTGATTACTTACCTGGACATGCAGCGATTCACCTTCCACCCGAGCACGAATCCAAATGACTGTATTCGCGGGCGCGTATTTCAAACTATTGCTGACTAAATTTGTAAAGACCTGCTCCATTTGCACATAGTCCACAGGGATCAGCGGTAAATCTTCAGGAACATCTATTTTCAGTGTGTGCTCTTGTGCCAAATGCCGCATACGCCCGAGCACATTCCCAACGATCTCTGCCAGGATATTCCATTCACGTTTCGGTTGCAGGGCGCCTGATTCGATCCGTGACATATCGAGTAAATTCCCAACCAGCATGTTCAAATGATCGGCTTCATCATCAATAGCTGCCACCAATTCCATGCGCGCAGGCGAATCCCAGCCTACTTCCTTGCCACGCAAACTGGAGGCCGCGGCTTTGATCGTGGAAAGTGGAGTCCGCAATTCATGTGAGACAGAAGACAAAAGTGCGGATTTCAATCGATCGCTCTCTTCCAGGACTTTTGTGCGGGACTCGGCCTGTGCAAGCCAGGCACGCTCAAGTGCCAACGCGCCCTGGCTTGCAAATGTTTGGAATAGCCGTCTCTCACTGGACGAGATGGCTGGCGCGGCCCTCCAAAGCCGAATCTCCCCAAGGACGCCCCGCGCCGCTTCAATCGGAATAATCAATTCGGGGGAACGAGGGGGGGGATTGCTTTCAGGTAATCGGAAATTAAAAGATCGTGCGCCTGTGATATTAAGTTCAACATATTCTCCCTCTGCCACCGCATAAACTTGTTTGGCGAGGATTTGCACAATGGCATGGTCATCTGGCAAGCCCGCGAAGGCGGTGCTCAACTCATAGAGTTGTGTAGCTTCGCGTTCCCGGGCGGTCGCCGCCGCGAGGCCTGCCTGGGCGCGTCCTACCAATTGACTAATGACCACTGCCACAATCAGAAACACCATCAAAATCACAACATCTGCAGGGCGATGAACTGTCAGTGTGTAATAGGGTTGGATGAAGAAATAGTTAAATGTGAGAAAAGTGATTAAGGCAGATGTAATACCTGGTCCAAGTCCCCAGTAGGCTGTGATGATTCCCAAGGGTATCAAATACAATAAGGCGACCAGAGTGGTGTCGAGCACGCCACGTAAGAAGAAGAAAATCGTTGTAATGGATGCAATCAGTATAAAGGCAAGCAGGTATTTCCAGGCCTGTGACAGAAAAGAGGTACTTCGCATATGTGGAATTCATTATACCTTTGCGACGCAATAGAGGGCGTTTAATGAATCGATTCCGCTTATAATACAACACTTGTAATGAGGATTTATTTCGTATTCATATGATCGATCCTAAAAATAATCAAGATACCTCCCTTATCCATCGCACGACAGAAACAAAACCTCCTCGAACCATCGGTCATTTTCTAATCGGTCGCCCGCTTCAAACGGCTGATGCGCCCCACCAAACCATTGGTAAAGCCGTTGGTTTGGCTATCTTTGCTTCCGATGCGTTATCATCCACCGCCTATGCCACCCAAGAGATTCTTGTTATCCTGGCTGCGGCGGGCACGATTGCTTTTGGGTATGTCTTCCCCATTTCAATTGTCATTGTTGGATTGCTCACCATTGTTGTCATTTCATATGAGCAAATCATTCATGCCTATCCCGATGGCGGTGGCGCCTATGTGGTCGCTTATGACAACCTTGGTCATTTTCCTGCGTTGGTCGCGGCGGCTGCGTTGTTAATTGACTATATTCTTACCGTCTCGGTCTCTGTTTCATCTGGAGTTGCACAAATCATATCGGCATATCCACAATTGTTCGAATGGCGTGTTCCTTTATCGATTGCATGTGTAATGTTTATTATGTTGATCAACCTGCGCGGGGTAAAAGAAGCGGGCGCGGCTTTTGCAATCCCAAGTTATTTCTTCATCGTGATAATGTTCATTGCCATTGGAACAGGATTATTCCACATGTTCACAGGGTCATTGGGAGAAGTGGTTAATCCCCCAGAATTGGAACAGTTTGGCGAAGTTCTACCTGGGGTCACTGCGTTTCTCCTTTTGCATGCCTTCTCCAGCGGTACCGCGGCGTTGACAGGTGTGGAAGCCATTTCCAATGGAATTACCGCATTCAAGAGGCCTCGTAGTCGCAATGCAGGGATTACCTTGATTTGGATGGCATTTATCCTCGGTATCTTGTTTCTGGGAATTTCATTTCTTGCTAGACAAATTCATGCTATCCCTTCCGAAGCAGAAACTGTCATCTCTCAATTGGCACGCACAGTGTTTGGTGGGCAGGGTCTGCTCTATTTGCTTGTCATCATCGGAACTACTGTTATCCTGATCCTTGCAGCAAACACCGCATTTGCGGGCTTCCCGCGTCTAAGTGCCATGCTTGCACAGGATGGTTATATGCCGCGCCAGTTGACGTATCGCGGCAGCCGCCTCGTGTATTCGTATGGGATTGTTTCCCTCGCCGGAGTAGCTTCGCTTTTGATCGTTATATTTCAAGCGAGTGTTACTCGTCTAATCCCTCTTTATGCAATTGGTGTGTTCCTTTCTTTTACTCTGGCACAAGCAGGTATGGCGCGTCGTTGGTGGCGTTCGGGACGTCTTAAACCTGATCATTCAGCACCCGATAAAGCAAACGAATCACGACATATATTGCGCTACGAAAAAGGCTGGTTTCTTAAGATGATCAGCAATGGTTTCGGTGCACTTTGTACTGCGGTTGTCATGTTTGTTTTTGCGATCACAAAATTCCGCGATGGCGCCTGGATTGTATTGATCCTTACGCCGATTATGATCAGCATCTTCCTTTGGATTCATCGTCATTATTCAATAGTTGCGACCCGGTTCTCGCTGGAAAACTATGGTGAACCACCTCCGTATACCGTTCGTCATCGTGTGATTGTCCCTATCAGTACAGTGCACCCAGGCACGCTGGCTGCTCTCCGTTATGCACGCATGCTATCGGATGACATCACCGCAGTCCATATCTCAATGGAACCGGATGATACGGAGAAGGTCCGTCGGAAATGGGAAATGTGGGGACGCGGCACCCGTCTTGTCATTGTGGATTCTCCCTACAGACTCTTTTTGGAACCGCTGCTGGATTACATTGATGAAATGATTGCCAGCCGACAAGCCAATGAAACGATCACAATTGTTGTCCCGCAATTCGTTGCCAGCAAAAGAGTCTATAATGCCCTTCACATGCAGACTGCAGAAATGTTACGTCGCGAATTGCTTGCCACGCCAGGCGTGGTGATCACTGAAGTCCCCTATCAGATTCCTTAGGGACAATGCAAAATCCATAATTTGGACTATAATCATCAGTACTCCTCGCCTTTGCGCGGGGTTGTATTTTGTAACAGAGTGCCGCAAAATCATCTAGACCAAAATTTGAATATTAGGCTGCGAATCATTTTAAAAGGTCGGTCGTTAAAGAGATAAGCGGCAGTAGCAAGAGAATAAATGTTAACCCCTGAAAACGATCAAACTGAAATTATGCGGCGGCAAAGCGAATACACGCCGCCTCGTTCCTTGACTCATTGGCTCATCGGGCGACCCTTGATGACAGCCGACGCGCCTCACCAAACCATAGGGAAAGCGGTCGGACTCGCTGTCTTCGCATCCGATGCGCTCTCCTCAACTGCTTATGCCACACAGGAAATATTAGGGATCCTGTCTGTGGCTGGCTCGCTGGCGTACAATTATATATTGCCTATTTCTGTTGCCATTGTTGCCTTGCTGGCAATTGTGACGATTTCCTATGAGCAAACCATTCACGCTTATCCTGGTGGGGGCGGCGCGTACATTGTGGCAAGAGATAATCTTGGTGAAACACCAGCGCAGATCGCAGGTGCTTCCCTTCTTACCGATTACATCCTAACAGTGGCGGTCTCGGTCTCCTCGGGAGTTGCTCAGATCGTTTCGGCATATCCAGCCCTTGATCCATATCGCATTCAAATTGGTGTGGCTGCAGTTCTCCTTATCATGCTGATCAATTTGCGCGGCGTAAAGGAATCGGGGACTTTCTTTGCACTGCCAACCTATTTCTTTGTCATTGTGATGTTTATCACCGTGGGGATAGGGCTGTTCAGAAGTTTGACCGGAACGCTGGGTGGTGTGGTTGATCCGCCTGAAATCCAAGTTGCCACGACAATCTCAGCGATTACACCTTTTCTCCTTTTACACGCGTTTGCAAACGGAACCACAGCTCTCACGGGTGTGGAAGCCATTTCCAATGGCATTATGGCTTTCAAAGAACCGCGTAGTCGTAACGCGGGCATCACTTTAATTTGGATGTCAATTATCCTCGGTTCACTCTTCCTCGGTATCTCGTATCTAACGGGTCATATCGGAGGTGTGTACTCTCATGAGGAAACCATCATTTCCCAACTGGCTCGCACTGTATTCAATGGACGCGGAGTACTCTATCTGGCAACCATTGCGGCAACAACCGTGATCTTGATCATGGCAGCCAATACTGCTTTCGCTGATTTTCCTCGCCTGGGTGCGCTTGCCGCCGGAGATCGGTTCCTCCCAAGCCAACTCACTTTCCGTGGAAGCCGCCTAGTATACTCAAATGGGATTGTTACTCTCTCCGTCATTGCCTCATTGTTGATCATCCTCTTCAAAGCCAGAGTAGATCTGCTCATTCCGCTTTATGCGATTGGTGTTTTCCTGTCCTTTACTCTTTCCCAATCAGGCATGGCGCGTCGCTGGTGGAAAATTGGTCATCTGCAAGAGGATCAGAAAGTTGCTGAACGTGGATCCGTCTTGCACTACGACAAAGGTTGGCGCTTCAAGATGCTCATCAATGGGTTTGGAGCGATCTGTACGGCGATTGTCATGCTCATATTTGCTGTGACCAAATTCCGTGAAGGCGCCTGGGTTGTGCTGATCATCATTCCAGTGCTGGTTAAGATTTTCTTCACCATCCATCACCATTACAAGGATTTGGCATCCCATCTTACCTTGGATAAATTCAGTGGCTTACCGGCTCGGCATGCGCGCCACCGCATCATCATGCCGGTCAGTGGTATCCATCAGGGAACATTGGAAGCCTTGCGCTATGCAAAACTTCTTTCAGATGATGTGACCGCCGTCCACGTTTCATTGGATCCTGCAGAAACTGAGAAAGTGCAGAAGAAATGGAAGACATGGGGAGAAGGGACACGCCTGATTATTCTTGATTCACCATTCCGTATGTTCATTGAACCTTTACTCAAGTACTTGGAAGAGATCATCGATAATCGCCAGCCGAATGAGACAATTACCATTGTGGTTCCGCAATTTATTCCATCGAAACGGTGGCACAATGCCCTCCATATGCGGACGGCAAACGTCTTGCGCCAGGAACTGTTATCGAAACATGGCGTGGTGGTTACTGATGTTCCGTATCG
>DASWEH010000479.1:0-13503 GCA_036394895.1 Anaerolineales bacterium | reverse complement strand
CATCTGCAACAGGATCTGGATCGCTGTTGAGGGCCCATGTCTGGCCAGCATCGTCGTTCACCGTGATATCAACTGATTCACCTGCGGCCCAACCGGCGCCGGTCAAGGTAACCGTTGCTCCTGGATTGTAATCGGGTAAGTCGCTGGCAATTGTCGCTCCAGTGGGCGATGGCGCCGCCAACGCCGACATTGGCGATGCGAAGATCATCATAAAGATGACCAGCATGTCAAGTAACTTGAATGTAATTTGTGTAAATTTACGCATGTTGTCCTCCTCTATTTAAAAATAGTAGAATCGTAGTGTCCAATCTTGCAAATTTCTTACTCATCATTGTCTCCTCTTGTGATGTAATTCCTTTGTGTTTTTAATTCGTAAATCTAAAAATGATTGTTTCGCGGATAATAATTAAAGTGGATTGGATATTAACCCCAATCTGCCATAAGGTGGCATGAATGGCGTATCCCGGCAATGAGCACTTTACATAGCAACTCCGCATTCACCTCTTTTCTTCTCTTCCGTATAATTAATCATTGCTCACGTTAATAAAAATAGAACTGATGTATTGATCAGTCCTATGGAAGCGGTGAGAAATCTAATAAATTGATGGAACATGAGCAGCAAAAAGGCAATACAAAAGTATCTGGAAGCAGACTATTGCCTTCAGTGATCTCTAAAACCCAACCATTCGTCGTACAAACTGCTTTGATGGTGTCTCCTCAGAAAGAACAATAAAAAAAATACCTAAGGAAAAAAGTTGACCTGAAGACAGACACTTAAAAAGCAAACTGCACAGTCTCTGTGCAGGCCGGTTTCGCTATTGGCTTACCAATATCCCCGCGTCACGTGTCCCGTGTACGCAAGCGACCAAATGAGGGCTGTATTGGTTCATCGCTGCCTTGATTATGATGTTGACTTACTTTATCTTTTATATCTTAGCACAGGTATGGTTGTAACCTGGTCGTAAAAGCGGTCACAATTGGTCGCAATATAGTACATATTACACAACTTCAATAATTCAGATGACGTCCGCCTTACCCTTGAAAAGAATAACCTCCTTGCCCAGTCTGCAAGAAAAGTGGACGGCTTGGATCCTCTTCGATCTTTTTGCGCAATCGATAGACCACATTCTTGAGCAAAACCTGATCACCGTTGCCATATCCACCCCAGATCGATTCGATGATTTCCTCCAGGCTAAAAACAAAGCCAGGTCGACTCATCAGCAGATGCAGCAATCGAACCTCGAGGTTGGTCAGTCGGATCTCGATGCCAGCTGGATCGATGAGACATCGTCGACCCGGATCGAGTCGATGTTTCCCAGCTTTGACAAGGCTTAGATTATCAATCGGAACAGTCCAACTGCGTCGCATCCAGGCGAAGATCTTCGCCAGGAAAATGGCCGGACTAACGGGCTTAACCACAACATCGTCAACGCCAGCGTGATAGGCTTCAAGGATATGTGTTTCATGATAAGTGGGCAGAAAAAGCAAAATGGGAGCGACACTAACGGCCCGGAATTTTTGGTAAAGCTCTATACGCTCTTCATGTTCCACATTAAGATCGAGGACAACCAGATCGGGCATTTCTGTGGACCAGCGGTCGATTGCCTTTTCAATAGAAGTTTCCAGAATGACGATCAGTCCCTGTTGTCGAAGGATATATCCCCATACAGGAGCAGTATCTCTCTGATCACAGACCACAAAGACCTTGGGAATCGGTCGTCCGTTGGCGAGATCAAAGGATGAGGCAACATGCTGGTCAGAAGAGTCTTTGATGGAGACCTCATAATTATTCATGGAGCCCGCCCTCCAAACGCATACTCTGAGATGATCCGGCTGGTTTCCCCAGCTTATCCATAATGTGTGACACGTTTTCTGTTCTGCCCTTTGTCTCTTGGCCTTGGATCAAGCTCTTGATCAATTGCACCAGGAACGATGGTTCGAAGGGCTTGGTGATGTACCCCACTCCAAGCTGACGCACCCCCTCTTCAAGCGCATCCGTCCCATAAGCGGTGATTAGAACAAGGGTCATTTCCCGGTAATCCTGCCTGATCTTATTAAGGAACTCAAGACCCGACGGGCCTGGCATATTGAAGTCGGTGACTACCACGTCGAATGCCTGGGTTGCAAGCATCGAAAGCGCCTCGGAGCCGTTGAAACAAACAGCAACTGAAATCGCTTCTCCCAGGGCTTTGCGGAGCCCATAGGCGAGGGTTGTCACAAGATTTCGATCATCGTCGACGAGCAGGATATTCAATGTACCCATGCGTATTTTCCGTTGTCATCGAAATTCGCCTTATGTTGCCGGATCATCTTACCTGTCAGTATAACGACCAGGCTCCCCAAAACCATGAGGGTTTTCGAGGAACTTTGTGGAAACGTCAATCATTTACACAGTGCCGCATCATTTACTTAACTTGATAATTAAAGTTCAATTTACAAATCTATATAAACAGTTAAGTTACGCATGTTATGCGTGAGACAAGCGGTAGTTCAAATCGCCAAGCGATAGCCTATGCCTCGCACGGTCAGGATATATTGGGGCCGCTCCGGATCTGCTTCGATGATCTTGCGTAATTCGTGGATTCTCCAACGAGCCAGATCTCTGGCCTCCGCGATCGCCACATCGTATCCCTGGGACTCTTTCACGAGGGTTTTGTATGCAACCACTTTTGGAGCATGGCGAAGCAGTGTGCTCAGGTAATCAAAATAAATCCCTGCCACTGGAATATACTTGCCATCTAACGAGGCATGGCGCGCATGCAAATCCAACTCGAAAATCCCCTTTTTCAGAAAGTGAGCGGGGTTGGCAGGTGACAGGGCGGCCAGCGACTTGGTGGGACTCGTATCCTCACCTTCCATCTTCTGTAACTCGGCCAGCAGACCTTGAAGCTGGTCGACGATTTCCTTTTTGCGGGTGGGTTGTTCACTTTCAGCCAAAATCTCCGCGACACGGGTGAGAATCAACGCAGGCTCTACTGGCTTGATCAGATAATCGCGCGCTCCCAGGCGAACAGCCTGTATGGCCGAGTCCAACGCCCCGTACGCAGTAAGGATAAGAACGGGCATATGCGGAAACTGCTTACGCACCTCAACCAGTAAATCAATCCCGCTCATCCCCGGCATATTCAGATCCAGGAACATGAGATCATATTCATGTAACTGCAGGTAATCCAGCGCGTCTTTCGCGTTGGCTGCGTTATCCACGCGGTAATTCTCCTTCTGCAAAATCAGCGAGAGGCTCAACCGCAAACCATCTTCGTCGTCTACAATCAGAATGGAATTTTGCGGCGTCATGGTGCCTCCCCATCTTCCTCGCCTGGCACAAGCGGCAGCCAGACCGTAAATGTCACGCCTTTCCCTGGCGCGCTTTCCACCACGATCTCGCCCTGATGCTGCCGGATGATATCGTAACTGATGGACAACCCCAGGCCAGTGCCGTTTCTCTTCGTGGTAAAGAATGGATCGAAGATAAAGGGCAGAGCCTCCTCAGTGATAAGCGGGCCTGTATTATGGAAATCCACACCCACGCGTTGGCCATCCTGGCTGGCGCGCAAGCTGACGGTGATCCTGCCCCCTTGATCTGCTTCCATCGCTTCCATGGCGTTCAGACAGAGGTTAATGAAAACCTGCTTTAGATTATTGCGAATGGCAAGAACCCTATATGGCGGAGGTCCATCCACCTGGCACCATTCGACCTGGTTTTTTTTCAATTGGGGAGCCAGCAGGTCACGCACTTCTACCAGCAATGTGAACACATTCACACGCACAATCGCTTTTGATCCGGAGGCGTAAGTCCCACGCAATTGTGCTACCAGGTCAGAAATGCGATTGGCTTCGGTCGAGGCCATCTTCAGGTACTCTACGGCCGGACTGCCCGGTATGATTTGATCCTCCAAAAGGTAAAAGGTGTTCTTGACGGTCTGGATGGGATTATTGATCTCATGCGCGATAACCGTCACCATTTTCCCCAGAGCGGCCAGTTTATCCGCGTGAACCAATTGATCTCGCATTCCTTGTTCCTTTTCCAGGGCCCTTTTCAGTTCGTCAAGCAGGCGGGCATTCTGGATGGCGATGGCAGCGTGATGTGCCAGAGACTCCAGCATGAGAAGGTGCTTTTGGTCAAAGAAATTTGGTTCACTGTGGCTGGCGTCCAGAAAGCCAATGGTCTCATCGCTTATCACCAAAGGAACCGCGACATAGGAACGCGCCCATTCCGAACCCTGAATATTTTGCCATCCGGGCTCCCTCGCTGTATCGGAAATGTGAATGCTTTGTCCGGTGGCGCGCATTCGCTGGAACGTAAGCCCGGAGAGTGGGAAGCGGAAACTCAACAAATTTTGCTCGATCTTCTCAAGTCCCTTGGTACCGAAGCGTCGGACGATCCAGGCGTGCTCTCCCTCCACGAACATAACGTTTAGCGCCCGGGCAGGAACCAATTTATGGGCCTGAACAAGGATGCGATCAAGGACTTCATTCAAGTCCAGACTCTCATTAAGGGCGATGGCGGTTTCTATCAGACTGGTGAGATAAGTGTTACTTTCCTGAAGTTGGCTCGTGCGTTCGCTGACGCGGCGCTCCAGTTCGGCATTCATCTGCCGGATGCGCTCTTCCACCTGTTTTCGTTCGGTGATATCGCGCAACACACCTTCCGTTGCCACTGCTTGTCCGTTTGCATCAAAGAGTATGTGCGCCGTAATGGAAACGAATAAAGTGTTTCCATCTTTCTGCCGTAGGAGCGCTTCAAAGTCGTTGACCGAGCCATTTTCGATCATCAGTGCATCCAGGGCGGCATACTGCTCCGGAAAGACAAAAAATTCCGTCACGCTGCGTCCAATCAGTTCCTCTGGCCGATAGCCTCCTTGCTTTTCGATGGAGGGGCTGATCGATGTGAGATGGCCTTGATTGTCCGTCTCGTAAATCACGTCTGCCACGTTTTCGTAGATGTTGCGGTACTTTTCCTCGTTGAGGCGCAGCGCCTCCTCCATGCGCTTGCGCTCGGTGATATTACGCACTGTCACTACCCTTCCAAGCAAGCGGTCGCGGCTGTCGACCAAAGGCGACATGCGCAGTTCATACCATCTCTGAGATTCCCCCTCTCCAAAAACGATTTCATCTTGCGCCTCCAGGGTATTTTCATATCGCTCAACCAAAGAAGGCCAGGCATTAAACAAGTCTTTCGATCTTTGCCCAATCGCCTGCGAAGCCGATACACCCAGCGCCTTTTGCAAGGCAGGGTTGATATCCACAATGTTTCCCTGCGCGTCCAGTACGATCATTCCATCCGGCATTTTCTCAACCACAAGGTCACGCGCCACAGGCGCAAGGTTAACCAATTTGAAGCTAAAGATACCCCAGGCGAACACAAGGACACTAATCGTAAAAACAAACGGCGTGATATCCAGATTGGGTATGGGAGATAAGCCTGATACATAAAGCACATTTCCAAACCAGGGCGTTAGAACAGCAACAAGCAGGATGATGTTCTGTCTGCGAAACAGGCCTTTCGTTCGATTGAATGATTGAAGAATAAATATTGCCCCTAATAGAAGGAGAGTGTTGGAGTACATCCAGTAGATCCAAAACCAGAAACCGTGGGTTACTTCGAGCGCCGAAAATGTGCCAACTGTATGAATTCGGATGTCTTTCCAGATCAGACCGTGGTATTCGGTTGTAAAGGCAAGGATAAGAGTTATAGCCGGCACAATGGATAACAAGCTCACATTGCGGCGCGTCATCCGGGTGCCTTTGGTTGAATAAGAATAGGCGAAAATCACCCATAAAAGCGGCACTGTAACGATGCCAATATATTGACTTTTGCCCCAGAATATCTTGGTCGGCAGGTCGGCGCCTGCAATCTCCAGCGCATATCCCAACGACCATTCCGCGCAGGCAAGGGCTAACAGGGCAAGCGCTATCGCTCCGCTTACAGTCGCGCGCCGCTGCCAGACGTATACTGCCTCGAGGCCAGCAATAATGGATGAGACGACGAGAGGAAGAATATAGGGCGAGTATTGATAATGCACTGGACGATCTCCTGTGCAGACTTTATTGTAAAGTCCCGAGAATGATACCAAGCCCTTTTTGACAAAGGGTATCTCCCCAAACGGGCGCGGTATTCTTTTGATCACAGGCAACGAAGATTTTGGCAATGTGCGCTGATTGCGCGCGATCAAGTGTCAAGGAAGCGTTTTGGGCCAGAGCCTCTTTACTCATATGACCTCTCCTATATATCCGTATTATACAAATTTACTCCTAAAAACAAAAGAGGATACGGGTTCGGTAACCCATTTTTGATTCGGACGATTGGCGGAAAAATTTCGCTGAGCAGGTTAGGATAGTGATGATAATGAGCAATCTCCTCTAAGCGCTTGTAGACTTTGCGTTTACGAGCCACAGATCGCAAACCCATCTTCTGCATGAGCCGCAAAACAGTCTTATGATTGATTTTCACCCCAACGCTACGTCGGAGAGCCTGGGTTACACGACAACACCCATAGATTCGTCGGTTCTCTTGATAGACTAGCCTGATCCAGTCCATTTTTTTTGTCTGTCGCGATCTGCTTGATCCATACACTTGATCCAAGCGTAATACCTAGAACGGGAAACTCCAAAAAATGTGCTCATTTCCTGCACCGCATATTTCTCTCGATGATAATATAATGCCCCCGGTCACAAATTGCGCCTTTTTACTCCGTGGGAAGCGCAATTTGTGACCGTGAAGGGTATAGATCACTGGGTAGCGGGCTTCTGTTTTGAGAGTTTGCGTAACTCCCCGTGGAATTTTCTTAGCAGTGCACGCTTCGCGTCCATCTCCAGCCGGGCAATATAGGCAGCCTGATCCTGTTTCTTGCGCGGTCGGCCTTTAGATTTATGTAATCCCAACTCACCCTCCCGTCTATAAGCTCGTACCCAGGCTTCAATGCGTTCTGCCTTGCGGATTCCCAATCGCTTCGCAATGGCATGATAGGTCATCCGTTCTTCCAAAAACAGTCGCACTGTTTCCTATTTTGTCGCCGCACTATAGTGCCCCATTCCTTTTCTTCCTGACATAAAAGCACCTCCTGTGCTATTTTCTCACAGCAGGTGCTTTCTTTTCTTTTCCGTTTTTATGGGTTCAGTTCACGCGGGAGCCTGTATTTAAAAAAACAAGCGGTCTATCTTCCGAGGAAAGTAAAGATCGCTACGCCCAGAGCTAAGAGCCCGCCTATATAGATTATGGGAGGCGCCATCAAGGCTCCCACAAATACGCCCAGGCCGTACCATAAGAAGAAAAGGGCGGTACACCAAGCAGCAAGTGATTTCGGCATCATCATTTCACACTCTCCTTTGGAAACTAGTTTTGCGGCTCCGCGAGCCTGCTATCTAAATAAACACAAGCATAATGAGTACGTTACGCGCTTAATAACCCTGTTGCAAAACTGGCCCGCATGGAATGGTAGAATCACCATCTATGGCTACGACTGCTCCTGCTGAATTCTCCATGCAACGGTCACATACTTATGACTGAACTGGCCCAGTGAGATGGGTCTGGTCACACGCCCGGCGCTACTGGTGGATCATCATTATGATGATTGTTGGATCTGTAGGAAACGCAGGTCTGGCGGCGGTGGTGCCGGTGTTGACCGGGGATGCGTTCAACGCGATGCTCAAGCCTACGCCTGACACGAGCGTGTTGATTCCACTCGCATTAATCATCGGTATTACCCAAGTCATACGCGGCGCGCTGCAATTGGGACGCAACTTCGGTGCAGAATTGCTGGCGCAAAAAATAGAACGCTCTATCCGCGATGAACGGTATCTCTCCTTGCTTGGGAAGAGCATGACTTTCCATAACCTTCAACCTATCGGTGATACGATGGCACGCGCGACGAACGACGTGCGTGAGGTCAACTATGTGTTCAGTCCCGGCATCAATCTCGTGGTGAGATCAGGCTCAAACCACAATCGAATATCTTCTTCGATTTGAGGCTGGTTTCCTTTTGCCAACCAGATATAATCTCCACCTGCTTCCACAATTTGGATCGAAACCTCCCGTTGAGTATGCAAAGCGTGTCCCATCACCACTTTTTCTCGTAAATCAAGGCACTTTAGTAACTTTGGAGCTATTGGAATCTCACTTCCCTTGCCTGCCACTTCAACTTCCATTCAGCAGGCAAGTAAGCTGCTAACAAACATACTCCATTTTGTTCTTCATCCAATGTGCCTCATAATACTTTTCCGTCAATTGCTAACAGCACCTGCTTTCCAAAATATCGTTTGCCACTCCACACCTCGCTCACCAGTGCTTCCAGTTCCTCCACACAGATCACTTCTTCCAAAATACGCCGATACGTGCTGTGATGCGGCATGGTTCTACGTTCTACTTTCAACACCTCGCACAACAAAGCCGTTCGATGCTTTGCCCATTCTGCCATCCCACGCGGATTGTCTTCTCCACAAATCTTTGCCATTGTCATGACTGCCAAAATGGTTTTCAGTCGATACCGCAGTCCTTTGGGCTTGTGCTTGTCACTTAACCCACAAAACTTCGCATATAGGCTCCCGACATCGAAAACTTGTTCCTCTCTTGTGTTACACTTCATTTCGACCTCCTTCGGTTTCTTTTCGTTTTCAGCTACTAAAAGAATACCCGAAGAAGGTTTTTTTTTCTCCTACCTTAAGAAAGCCCTGCGGGTATAAGTTCCCTATATTAGATTATGTAGCCCGCTTTACATTTCTCAAAATAAGCCAATCCAGCGATTCGGCTATAATTAAAGCATGAACACAAAATCCCGTTATGAAGAACTCAAACAGCAAATCCACTTCCATAATTATCGGTATCATGTTTTGGATGCACCGGTCATCAGCGATCTGGAGTTTGACAAATTGCTGAATGAACTCAAGCGGATCGAGGCCGAGCATCCAGATTGGGTGACCTCTGACTCACCAACGCTCCGCGCGGGAGCCAAGCCGGCTGAGCGTTTCAACAAGGTCGTTCACCCCGCGCCGATTCTCTCGCTTGCAAATGCTTTCGGAGCAGAGGATGCGCGCGGCTGGTTCGAGCGTGTCAAGAGAGTCGATGACCGTGTTGAAAAAGCAAAGTTCGTCGTTGAGCCGAAGATCGATGGTTTGTCGGTGGTGTTGCATTACCATGATGGTGTCTTTGTGCTGGGCGCCACGCGCGGGAACGGAGAAATCGGCGAGGACATTACCGCAAATTTGCGAACAGTGAAAACGATTCCATTACGGATCCCTGTCGATGAAAAGGGACCCAAGCCGCCCAAGGTTCTGGTGGTTCGCGGGGAAGCGTTCATGCCCATCAAGGAATTTGAAAAGCTGAATCGCAAACTTGAGGAAGAAGGGAAGAGAACCTATCTCAACCCGCGCAATACCGCCGCAGGCTCACTGCGCCAGCTCGATCCGGCGTTGACTGCTTCACGCCCACTCACGTTGCTTGTTTATCAGATCGTTCACTCCGAAGGTGGAAAGGTTCCAACTTCACAATGGGAATTGCTGGAATATCTCAAAGCCCAGGGCTTTCCGGTTACGGATATTGCCAAACGCTTCGATGATTTCGAAGATGCTATTGCCTATACCGAATCCTGGGACAAGAAACGCGATGAATTGGAATATGAAGCCGATGGCATGGTCATCAAAATCGATAATTTGAATCTTGCAAAGGATTTGGGCTTTGTAGGCAAGGATCCGCGCGGCGCGATCGCGTTCAAATTCCCTGCGCGCGAAGTGACAACGAAATTGCTGGATGTTCGTGTGACCGTTGGACGGACAGGTGTCTTGATTCCCAACGCGGTTTTGGAACCCGTTGAGATTGGCGGCGTGGTCGTCGAACGCGCTACATTACATAACTTTGACTTCATCGCTGAAAAAGATATTCGCATCGGTGACCGCGTGCTTGTGAAACGCGCCGGGGAAGTAATTCCCTATATCATCGGTCCGGTCCTTGATGCCCGCACGGGTAAAGAGAAAAAATATAAAACGCCCAAGACCTGCCCTGCATGCGGACAACCCATTGAACGCTCCGAGGGCGAAGTTGCGTGGTATTGCGTCAATGCCGCCTGCCCCGCGCAGCTCGTGCGTAACGTGGAGCACTTTGCCTCGCGCGGCGCAATGGATATTGTTGGACTCGGCACTCGCATCGTTGAAAAATTGATCGAGACCGGTAAAGTCAAAGATGTTGCTGATATTTATTCGTTGAAACGCGCGGATATTCTTGAAGCTGTCACAAAGAAGGATCGCAAAACAGAAAAAGAACCACCCGGAAAAATTGCGGACAACTTGCTCACTTCCATTGAAACATCGAAGTCTCGTTCGTTCGGACGCTTGATTACTGCACTTGGGATTCGCGGCGTGGGTGACGTCAGCGCGAATGATCTTGCCCGGCACTTCACCGATTTAGATGCCCTTGCCAAAGCCAGCGCAGATAAGATAGAACAGATCGATCGCATTGGTCCCAGCGTGGCGGAGTCGGTTGCAGATTGGTTCTCACTTCCTTATAACAAGCAGGTCGTGAAGAAATTAAAGGCTGTGGATGTTTGGCCTCAGGGTGGCGAAGGGGCAACTGCGAAAAGTCGAGCATCCGCTACGTTCGCAGGCTTAACGTTTGTGATCACAGGTACACTTCCCACGCTTTCACGCGACGACGCGAAGGAATTCATCGAATCCCATGGCGGCAAGGTGACAGATAGTATTAGCAAGAAGACAAGTTATCTGGTCCTTGGCGAAGCCCCCGGCTCCAAATATGAGAAGGCCAAGGAATTGGGCGTGAAGATCATTGGAGAGGATGAATTAAAGAAGCTGGTCAGATAAAAAAGAACTCAGAGTGTCAAATCTCCGAGTTCTTTTTTTCAGGCCTTGGCCCTACAATTTCAATAAATCGTGGATCATTACGTATCCATTGAAGGTCAGGGTCTTCCCACGCCCATGTAGGATTGAATTTTTCATTTTGTTTTGCATGCTGAAGACAAATAAAGGCAAAATTAGGATTATCACAGATGCTTTCTAGACATGCTCGGTTGTACCAATCATCCTCAGATATTAATTGACGAACTTTCTCTATGTAGGTAATTGAGACAGTTTTTCCTAACTGTTTATTTATGGAACATACCGCAAGGTAGGAAAGGAAATCTTCCGGATCAATTTCGATCAACTTTCCAAGAATGGCAACGCCTCTTCTGCTTTGTCACTTTCTTCAAACCTTAGAAAATGAACTAAATTTTTATAAATATTCGGATCCGATGATTCGAGTTCAATGGCTTTTTTATAAGCAACTAGTGCTTCAGTATAGCGTCCTTGCTTTCTCAGAATGCTACCAAGGCTGAGGTAAATGTCTGGTAAATAGACTCTGTTTATATCCTTATCAATTGCTTGATGATAAGTTTTTTCGGCCTCTGTGTAGCGTTCTAATATCCTAAGTAAAGTACCGAACCTGAAGTAAGCAAATGCATCATTAGGGTCTTTGTCAATAGATTCACGATAGGCATCTTCAGCCTCAGTGTAACGTTCTAATTTCCTTAGAAGACTACCAAGTCTGGAGTAAGCATTGGCATAGTTGGAATCACTCGCTATGGCCTGACGATAGGCGTCTTCGGCCTCTGAATAGCGCTTTAATTCTATTAATACGTCGCCAAGTTGGGTTTGAGCATAAGCATCATTGGGATTTTTAGCAATAATTTGACGATATACAACCTCAGCTTTTTCAACATGGTCAAATATCACTAACACTAGTCCAACGACAAGATAAAGAGAAGATGATTGTTGTTTTTGTTCAATCGCATGATGTATAAGGCTTCCACCTCCAGGATAAACTTTTATTGCTGCGTACACAAACGTTTCTCCAAACCAATTGTACAAATTTTCAGCAGGTATTTTTTGCCAGATTCGGATTGTATTTTCGCCCTTTCCATTTATTACACAATTAAGACCCAGCCGGAATAATAAATAAGCTACTAATAGATTTGGATAATGAATAGGTCGTTTCTCTAAATCAAGTATCAATCTTTCAAGATCAAAAATATACTTGCTCCAATCAATCTTATTGCCTTTGGCTTCAATTTGCCCATCGCTTGGACTAAATTCACCAGAATCCCCTTTGGTCTTACGCAAAATTTTTATTTCTTGTGTCAGGTAGTCAAGGGCAAGCTGAATTTGTGCTCTGCGCACAAATTTTTGGAGACTATTCCCACCCCAAATCATAAGGGCAGCTGGCTTAACAATGAAACTTTCCAACCATATACCCGCCTGTTGCAAAAGATCAATCGCATCATAAATATACTTTACGGCAAGATGCTCTGTGATCGCATTTTCGTAAATATCACGCCACGAGCCACCGAGGGTCTCGGTAAAGTCATCCTTATTAACTTCCTTGTTTTCTGCACGCCAGCGTCGTAGATTTAATAGAATATTTCGATATGTTCCATCACTTTTATGAGCAATAAATGCAAAATCCTCAGGATTCGCTTTTAAATCAACTTGCTTCGTAGAATCGTCCAATAAATTGACAATCGCGGTATCGGTTGGTCCAGGCAATTCGATTCGTTGAAACCGTTTCCACAGAGTGTCTCGAGAATTAAAATTTAATAGATTCCATTGATCTGCTTCACTTCGAGCAGTTGCAATCACACGAATTTCTTTCTTAGTGCACATGCCTTCAAGCATGTCTAATACTTGTAAAAGGCGGTCATGATAGGATGGCTCACTCAACATCGGAATCTTCTCAGCGCGTGGTGATTGCGTTCTTTCGCCAGTGCTGAACAACCCATTCAAGTCATCTAGAAAAATCAAAATCCGCGAGCGATTGTTATTCAGTTCTTCTGGAAGGGTCTTGGGAATGTCCAGCCAACCGGTGTTCTTAATACGTAACACGCGCCAGCCTTCAAGGATCATCGTTTGCGCAAGTACGCCAGCCTCACGTGTTTTTCCGTAACCTGTTGGTGCAGTTATCAGCAAATAGCGCGAACGATTAAGTGTAGCTTTCAATTCTGCTTGCAGATCGCGGTTTGGATCACGTGGCTGATATTTAATATTATGGTCTGCAAGCGGACTATTGTCATTTTCAGTTGCATAGAGTTTGGGGAGTAAAACATAAGGAGCAGTGATGACTTCGAAAACATTTACGTCAACACGTAGCCTCCTTTGCCACCGGCGCAAGAATCCCCACTTAATTGCTGCCCAAATTACACCTGCGATTGCTCCAAGCGCACCGAGAACGGCGACGATAGCTGTTATTGCATCTTTGTTTTGAGTCCACAAATCCATGCTAATATTCTAGACGTAAATTAGTTTGATGACAATGACAACTGTTTCGCAAATTTTCTTATGATAAAATACCGCTCGACTTAAACCAAAGGACGCCTTGGGGGAGCACGTGTGCCGAGCGATCGACTCGGCGAGAGCCTTTGTAAATCTATACTTATTTCGGAGAACAACTTATGCCACGTCGAAGCCTCACTCGCCTGTACAAGGACGAGTTCACCGGGTATTCACTTGCCAAATTTCAACAGGATC
>DASWEH010000478.1:0-3724 GCA_036394895.1 Anaerolineales bacterium | reverse complement strand
ATTCGCTTTCCGATCCTTCGCTTGTCCCACAAACGGTTGCTTCTGTATTCGATATTCAAGAGGGACCGGATCGCCCAGCCATCGAAATATTGAAGAATGTTCTTCGCCAAAAGATTATGTTGCTCATTTTCGATAACTGCGACCACTTACTGGATGCCTGCGCCCAATTGATAAAGACCTTGCTAACACATTGCCCAAACCTGAAAATCCTTTCTACCAGCCGCGAGATCTTGAATATGGAAGGGGAAGCTACATACTACCTTCCATCGCTCTCTATTCCTGAGAATAACAATACCTTGCCTGAAAAAATGAATGAATATGAGTCCGTTCGATTATTCGAGGAACGGGCAGCATTGGCTTTATCATCATTTCGGCTGACAAAGCAAAATACACAAATAGTGGGGCATATCTGCCGCAGAGTGGATGGCATTCCATTGGCGATTGAACTGGCTGCCGCGCGCGTGGATATTTTGCAGGTAGATGAAATCTGTAAACAATTGGAGCACTGTTTTGATTTACTTGTGCGTAATAGCCGTACAGTAATCGCGCGTCACCAAACGATGCGTGCTTCCATGGATTGGAGTTGGGGGCTACTGACCCCAGAAGAGCAAACGTTCATGCGACAACTTTCTATATTTGCAGGCGGCTGGACGCTCGAATCTGCACAAGCAGTTTGCGAAGGCGATGCCTTGAACCTAACCAGCGCGCTTGTGAAGAAGTCGCTGATTATGGTGAATCAGGAATCGGGTCGCGAGACACGTTATCGTTTCCATGAAATTGTGCGTCAATACGCGCGCGAAAAACTTATCCAAATAGGTGAAGAAGAAAAGATCCGCACTCGGCATTTGCAATATTTTTTGCAATTCTCCGAACAAGCAGAATCCGCGTTGAAAGGTCCCACACAAATAGAATGGTATGCGCGCTTGAATGCTGAGCGCGATAACATCCGCGCTGCATTGGAGTGGGCTGATCAGACAGATGTTGAGTCGGGGTTGTATTTATCTGGTAGGTTGCTTCTTTACTGGGAAAGTATTGATTTTCGGGAAGGAAATTCTTGGCTGTCTAAATTCCTCCAAAAACCAGAATCACACGCGTATCCAAGAGCACGCGCCAAGGCGTTATATGCGCATGGGCGAGTCTTGGATTTTCTGGAACAACTTGATGCGGCGCGTTCAGCAGCGCAGGAGTGTTTAGAGTTATATCGTGCCTTAGAGGATCAACAAGGTGAAGTGGATGGGCTCCTTCGACTGGCTTGGGAAACCTCCAACCCGACGGAGAAATTGATCCTCATTCAACGAGCCTTGGCATTGGCTCAATCGCTTGGGGATGTAAGAAGACAAGCAGACGCCTTCGGGTATTTAGGTTGGCTAGGTCCGGCCGACAGATTTGCCGACAGATTTGTCCAATGGGAAAAGGCGATCACGCTTGCGCGCGCATCGGGAGATTGGCTCAGTCTGGCAGATAGACTCTACACAGTAGGACGGTTCCTTATACTCAATGGTGATGTTGAAACTGCACAAAAGCATCTGGATGAGTCAAGGGCGTTGTATCAGCAGTTGAATCCGAGATTGGCGGAAGCGAAATTTCTTCCTGCATACGGGCAAATCGCCTTGCTTCAAAGTGATTTCAAAAAAGCGCGCGCATGTTTTCAAGAACAAGCGAAAATCTGTGCGGAATTTGGAAATCGCAAAGATTATCTTTGGGCTCGTGTCAATTTGGGTTACGTTGCTTTGCGTGAAGGCAATTTTAATGAGGCGTACCGCAATTTTGCAGAAACCGCCTACAACTTCCAGAATGATCACAATATAGAAGGTGTCATCTTCACATTGGAAGGGATGGCCGGCTTATATGTGGCAACAGACAATCCACTGATTGCAGCGCAGTTGATTGGCTGGGCGGATGCTCTGCGCGAGCAAATCAAAGATGGGCGTCCCCTCCTCGAGCAGATGGATGTGGATCAAATCATCGCGGCTTGTCTTATGAAGATGGGTGAAGTCGCATTTTCGGATGCTTATGATGAGGGTCAAAAGATGACGCTTGATAAAGTGGTTTCGTATGCACTTAAAGAAGATTAAGCACTCTTTCCACACTTTCACACCCGTTACAGCACTTGATGTCTATTTTGAGAATCCAGAAATGGTTGAAGGATAGAAGCAGCCAGAGCTGTTTGTCAATCCACCGATCAGATCTCCTATATATGCTTTTCTAAGTAATAGCCGCCCTCGTTCGGTAAACACCAAGCTGAAAAGGCAAGCCAAATATTACACTAAGATAGGAGCCTTGGCAATGCAAATGCTGGATCGCAAGCCCAGCGAAGAGCCTGTATGGACTGTGAAAGAAGAGACAATCGATTGCGAAATTCCATAGTCGGTTGCTTTCCAAAAACTGAATACGAGGGAGTCAGGCGTCACGCGATCGCGTGACGCCTTTTTATTTTCATGTCCAAGAACTGGCTGCGCGTGTTCACAGGATCCCACAAAAACACACAGGAATAACCCTCCCTTGCCGCCTGTGCCTTGTCAAATATGCGGGGAAACTGGGCACAAGACAAAGTATTGTCCGAAGGCGCGAGGGTGGGGTTTCTAGTCTTACTTAGTTTGATCTAGTCTTTCAATGTCAACGGAAAAATGTATGGCTTTTTGTCCATGCCATAATAAGACGCAGAATAATCTAAGGCAAGAAAAAAAAGTTTCCGGTTATAATCAGAACTAAAGTTCTATATTCACACTGAAAGGAATGGTCTTATGTCCACTATGTCCACTTATGACACTCCCCACCATATTCATCGCTCCATCAAGGCGGGAGCGTCGGGTTATGTCATAAAGGACGACGCAAGTCGGGACCTCGTACCAGCAGTTCGCACCCTTCACCAGGGTAAACGATATTTCAGCCAGAAAATTGCTGAGCTTGCCAAACTCTACTTAGAGGAACAAGCGAAATAAAGATTCCCAAAAAAATTTTCATTTCAGATTATAGAAGAGATTGAAGAACAAATAAAAGAAGGTGTAGAGTAAGTTATAGAAGCCTAATATAGGATAAGAGGCAGGAGATAGATCCTGCCTCTTTTTGGCTCTCATGCTGTCTGCTTTGCATCGGTTACTTGCGAAAAAAGCAGGTCAGCCAGAGACACATTTATGGCCAAAATAACCCTTGCTTTTACTTCTACGGTGTGTTTCGTCTGAGTACTTGATGAACACTAAATACTCACACTTTTGTAATCCTTTTCGGCAAATGTTTTTTTCAAACCCTGCACTGGTAATGAGCCAGTGCAGGGCGATTGATGTGCGCTCGGGAGGATAAGAAAGGAGCGAATTAGCACGTCCCGATGAGCAAAACGGTGGGCAGCTAGCGACACAAGGCTCCAATATCATTCTTCGCCTGTAATGCCAGTCCCCAAGCAATGTAGGACCGGGTCGCCGAATCAAGGTTGTTAGGTATCCCGGCAAAGATGTTTTCCTGAGAAGTGGTTGAGCAGACGCCTGACTCGCCCAGTTTCGCTGCGGCTTCCAGCGCCTCTCCCCAGGCGATGTATGACCGGGTCCCTGAATCAATTGCGTTACGCGCTTGCATGGCTTGTCCCCAGGCAATGTAGGAACGAGTTGCTGAATCCATGATATATGGCCGTTCTTCTACACCTGTCACCGGGACAATAACGGGTCTGGCTGGCAGGCTTAGATCCACCGTCTTGGGCGGCTTCGAGAATGGCCGTGATACAGCTAGGGTC
>DASWEH010000477.1:0-8472 GCA_036394895.1 Anaerolineales bacterium | reverse complement strand
AAACACTCGCAGAGGTGCAGTTGTGACTCCCGGCGGATGGACAAACAAGGTGACCAGATACTCGTTGAAAACGATAATGAAAGAGAGCAATAGACCCGCGCTGATGCCGGGACCAATCAGCGGAAATACGACCCTCCAATACGTTTGCCACTTTGATGCTCCTAGGCACTGAGCTGCTTCCTCAAAGGCAATTGGCAAATCTTTGAGAGCAACGACAATTGGAGTCAGCATCAGTGGAAACGTACCTACCACCATCGCAAACACCAATCCCCAGATTGAAGTGATCATGTGATAAGTGAAATTGTAGGTCAACACCAATGCAATGCCAATTACCGCTCCAGGCACATAGAGTGGCAAGGTAAGAGCCGAAAATAATACTCTCTTGCCAGGGAATGGATAACGGACGAGCGCGTAACCCGCTGGCAAAGCAATGATTAAGTCAAGCAACAGCGTCAGCACGGAGATCTTAAAACTCCACAATAAGTTGTTCCGAAAACTGCCAAACACATATTGAAAATTCTGAACTGCATAGTTCCCTTGTGGCCCGGAAAACGAATAACCAAGCAAAGCTAGAAATGGTGTGACGAACAAGATCAGGCAGAACCAGACATAGGCATGGCTCAAAATGTCGCCGAGTCGACGGGATGTGAAAAAGTTTTTCATTCGACCAATGCTCCACGCGAGTATCTCAAGGAGAAATAAGTCACTGTAAAGGCAAGAATCAATAATACGACACCCATGGTTGTGGAGAGCCCATAATCAGTCTGGACAACGCCACGTTGATAGAGCGTCCAGGCGAGTGACTTCTGTTCATTAATGGTGCCAAGCAGGAGTGGCTCGGCGAACGTCCCTACGTTCCAGCCGAAGACCATCAGTGCACCAGCGATGAGTCCAGAGCGAGTCAGTGGAAGGAGGACTCGCCAAAATGTTTGTAAGGGACGCGCACCCAGGCATGCAGCTGCTTCTTCCAAGATCGGGTCAACATTGCTAAGAGCCGTGCCAACATTCATGACCATGAAAGGAAAAGTGAAGATGGACATGGCAAACACCACCGAAGGCAGGCTATAAAGTGCCTGAGTATTGGCAATCCCAAGTGCATTAAGGAGGGGCGTTGCGATGCCGCCAGGCAGAAGAATGAAACGCATTCCAAACGCTACATATAGAGCGCCGAACATCGGGAAAACCATGAAGCCGCGTACCAGGTCGCGATAGCGTATCTTGCGTACCAGAATATACGCAAAGGGAAAACCGAAGATAAGATTGACCAAGGTCGAAAGCCCGGCGAGTTTAATGGTTACCCATACATTGGATAGGTAACGGCTTGTCATGGCAACATAATTTTCAAGGGTGAATATAGGACCACTCGGTGAGAGAAATGAATCTGCCAGCGTGAAACTCATGCGGACGATGAAGACAAGTGGATAGTAAAGGAAGAGAATCGTCAACAGAATCGCCGGAAGAATGAGAGCGAGCATGGTTAGTCGGGCATTCTGCTCGCGACGACGTATTTCAGGAGCGATCAAAGGTTGTGAAATAGAAACCTGTTCTTGTGACATGATTAAATTCTTGCCCTCTCCTGACATTTTCCATTTCTTGTCAGGAGAGGGCAATGCCAATTTTACTGCCCAATCTTCTGGGCGTAATAATCCTGCCATTCTTTCTGGCTGGCGTTATATGCATTCCAGTCCACTGTTTTGAATTGAGTTTTGATCTGGTCAAGTGTGGGGAAATACGTGAAGTAATCTTTTGCAAACCACTCAGGTACATGAGTTACATACTCTGGACCGAGGAACCCTTCGCTTAATTCGCTCCATGGGCCATGGTCAATCGGCCACGTATTGGGGAACTGCACATCGGGGCTGAGTCGCCAGTTAATAAAGATTTGAGCAAGCACTGGATGTGGCGCGCCTTTTGGAATCCACAGATAGCCGTTGGCTGGATAAATGGACTTTGGGAGCAACAGAGCAGTATCTGTGTAGCCGTTGAAAAATTCCAGCCTGGCCAGGCTGTTCCAGAACCCTACCGCATCTGCTGCGCCGGAGCGTAGCAGTTGCTGCATCTCCGACGAGTCACTCGTGTATTTGAGCACGTTCGGACCGATGTTCTCGACCGCCCAATCCACCACTTCCTTCATTTGCGCCGCGTCTTTGTAATCCTTGCCCAGTTCGTCTGCCAGACCAAGGAAGAATCCGCCAGCCGTGATATCGCCAGGGAGCGGCAATGTCACTTTGCCTTTAAGCCGCGGATCGGCTAAATCTTTGAGGGACGTGAGGAAAGATGCATTCTTCTTGTTGTATACAATTGCTGGGAAGGCTGTGGATTGGAATGCAATAGTGGTTGGGGAGTGTTTGAAAAGGTCTAGAACAAGCTTTTCGTTCGGAACCAAATCAGAAGGCAGGAAACTATCTACGGCATCGTTTGCCATTGCCTCTGCCCAATAGTTCTCTTCAATCGCCAGAACATCGTAGGGTGCAGGGTTCCCGGCTTTTTGCGCGGCATACAGGTTTGTCAAATACACACTTGGAGCTTGCGAGCCTTCGTAGGTAAACTCAATGTCTGCTCCATAGGTATCTTTGACATACTGTGTAAATTGCTTCACCAATTCATCATTTGCAGTGTATGTCCAGTTGCCAACGATCAAGCTACCTTCCTTTTCAATTTCTGCTTTGATCTCGGCGTCGGTCATATCCTTGTTCAAAATAGCGACATGCTTGGTGGCACCGGTGCCACCACCAGGGCTTGGCGTAGCTGGAGCAGCGCCGCAAGCACTTATCACCAGGGCTAGCCCTATTACTGAAGTCAGCCAGCCAGTTTTATACAGAGTACGCATGGTTTCTTCTCCTTTTCTGAATTGATTCAAATCTTCCATCTACAAATTTGTAATTGATTCTCTGGTTGCTCGTTCCTCCTTCCTTATGACAGCTTATGAACGACATAAAAATTGGAAGTGTTGTGCAAAACATTTGTGATTGCCCCCATCACGGCCGCGCGTAAACCTAATTTTGACACAACTAACTTGGGCAAGGTTGGGATGGCTCCCTCCAGGCGTTGTAGAATGGGCTCAATTAATAAGTCCGGAAAGGATGAGACACTCCCGCCCAATACAATTAATTGTGGATCAAACGTCACAGCCAGGTTCGCCACCGCAATCGCAAAATAATCCACAGTTTCCCCGATAATGGAGGTTGCCCATGGATGACCCTGACGCGCCGCCAGGAAAACATCATCGGCGGTGAGTGACTCCAATGCTGCCGTATCCCATTGGGACTTGAGGCTGGCGCGGGCGCGTTCGACGATCCCTATGCCCGAAGCGACTTTTTCCAGCGCGCCGAAATCCTGATAATTCTTTCCCAAAAATTCTCGTCCTGGGAGGAAGTTGCCGATTTCCCCGGAAGCCTCACTGGCGCCGCGATACAAAGCGCCGTCAATAATGATGCCCGCTCCAATCCCTGCACCGCTGACGATCAAAATCATGTTCTGAATGTTTTGACCGGCGCCAAACCATAACTCTCCCATGGCTGCCAAATTGACATCGTTATCCACCGTGATGGGGAGCTTGTAATGTTCGGTCAGGCGGGCTTTGAGCGGAAAGTCCCGCCAATTCAGAGAATACGCCCATTTGACAATTCCCTCTTTGTGTAACGTAATGCCTGGTGCGCCTACGCCGATGCCGCGCACCCGTCGATTTCCCAGTTTGGGGCTGGCAAGCAGCGTATCGATCAACTCGATCAGGCGTTCATAGTTGCCTTCGCTCGACGTTCCGTGGCGCCCCATATCGATTTCATCAATAATCCTGCCGCCAAAGTCAGAGATTGCCCCGTAGAATTTCGTGCCTCCCATATCCACACCGATGACAACGAAACTTTCAGCGTTAAATTCCAGCAGGGGACGGCGGCGACCGCCACTCCATTCGGTGCTGCCTTCGGGACGGATATAGCCCTCCTCGATCAGCTCATCCACAATCCGCATGACTGTTGGCAGACTAACATCCAGACGCTCGGCGATGGCTGAGCGCGAAATTGGACTCTCGCGGCGAATAGTCTCCAGAATAGCAGATCGGTTGATTTCCCTCATATCTGCGGCTGTGATCGTAAGGCGATAAGCCATAAAGCCTCTTAAGACCATAACTTACACGATGTAACTCTTACTTACACTATGTAAATATCATAGCAAAATCAAAAGCAAAAGTCAACTAGGCAATTAAAATTGAATGAAATGAGTATGTAATCAATCTACCCCCATAAGGTGGAGTGATGGATGAAAAGGGTTCCTCAAATAGAGAAAAGAGGTTTATCCTCCTAGGCAATGAGACCTGCCAACATGCCGGTTACAGCATCCATGCCGGATGTATGTCCGACTTTCATAGCGGTTTCAGCGATATCGAGGAGGTGTTCGGGATCCTCTCCACGGCAGATTGCCTCGGCCAGATTCGCCAATCGGCTTGAGACCTGACCTCGTACAGCATGATAAAGATAGGTGCGGCTAATATCGTTTGTCTTCTGTGAGAGACGAATGATCCTTTTTCCCAGGCTCAAGATGAATTGCGCTCGTTCGCTTTTTTCTCGCACCGTGGACCAAAGCCCGGCCATATAGCCGACCAGAAGATCATCTCCGCTGGGCGTCAGACCTGAGCCAAGACCAATCAATGCACTAATTGCAGTAGTATCCGTCAACTCATCTCGCCGCGTGGCATCCACGAGGTCGCGCATCGCTCTGCCAGCCTTATGCGACACGCCCGCTCGCACTGACTCATTTGAATGAAAGATTTCCTCCGCGACGATTTCAGACTCCAAAAGCCTCTGCCGCTTGTTCAGCGCCTCCCAGACAAGACTCCAGGCGGCTGACACGATTGGCTTGGTTGTATCAAACTCCAAGGCGGGCAGATCACATTTCCAACGTCGCGCCCCATGCAGTTGAATTGTCAATGAGGTGTTTTCCAGATGCAGAATACCATCTCTGCAAACCGCCTGTTCGCCTATTTGAAATTTTTCAAAGGTGAAACCTTCCGGCGCGTCCAGCCGAATCCCCTGTGGAAGATCGTCTTCACTTGACGTAGTCAGCGTAAGTAATCTATTGACCTTGTTCAAGCGGAGATTGATCGAAGATTGGAAAACGCTGTGAACCGTAGCATCGAAGCTTTCGCTTGGCACAGCATAACCGATGGAGATTGCACGTAAATACATAATCAAGAAATATGGCCCGAGGAACGCCTCAGACCATATTATTTTAACTGCTCTGGATGTCTATGCCATTAACTCGAATTTCAGCCCGTAGACATTCTCGCCATTCTATTGCAATCGCTTCTTGGTTCTTCTATATTAAGAACAAAAAGGGGATGGCTGGTGAAACCATCCCCTTTTGAATGAACGTTGAACTTGCGTTTAATCTGCGGCTGCCATCGCCTCTTCGAGCGCTTTTGCCTCAACCATGGGTGGTTTGAAGATCAGGAAGATGGCGTTCAGCAGGATGCCCAATACTGCGGCAGTTGCAATCGCGGGCAAGCCACTGGGGAAAACTCCCTGCAGGAATGGGATCGGCAGGAGACCATTAGGATATCCAATATTGCCACCTATGCCAACCACCATGATGGTCGCGCCGACGGCCAGGTTGCGCGGGTCGAACATGCTCACTTTGTGCTCCTGCATGAGTGCGATACCCTGCATGCCGATCGCGCCAAAGAGGTAAATTGCCAAACCGCCGCTGACAGCCAGCGGGACGGTTTGCATGAGGCCGGCCAGTTTGCCTACAAAGCCAAGCAATACTGCGATCACGCCGGCCGCGATGAGAGCAGGGCCGGAATAGTTGCGGGTGATGGCCATGAGCGAGTTGTTCTCACCATAATTTGTGCCTGCCGTAGCACCGAACAAACCCTTCATGGTGTCATCCACACCATCCAGAACTAAGTTAAAGCCGATGTTTTCATCCAATTCATATTTTTCCCGGCCCATATCTTCGGCAAAACGATCCACATACAAACTGATCTGATAGAGGTGGGCGGTGGATTCAGGTATGGTGGCAATTGCCATGACCGCAACGCTGAAGATGGCCGTGCCGACCAAAGCTCCGCTAAATGTGGGTAAGGTGAAGTGTGGAACGGCGAACAGTGGCGCAGCGGCAACGGCAGCAAAACTCACCGATCCGGGCTGAACGATTGCCGAGAAAATATAACCCACGACCGCACCTAAGATCACAGGGATCATACCGAGAAAGCCCCTGCTTTGGAGGTATACCGAGAACAGGATCGTCGCGATCAGGGTAACGATTCCAACCCCCCAGTTCGCTGCCACCAGACCCAAAGCTGCAAAGGCCAGGCCGAAGCCGATGATGGCGGCCACCGAGCCAGTGATGATTGGAGGCAGAACCATATCGATTCTTTCCTTGCCAACTGCTCTAATGATGAGACCAATTAGGATGTTCAAGAGACCCGTCACGACAATGCCAGCCTGGATGGTCCTAATGACCTCGTCTGGCAGGGGCGTTCCAAATGCGGGGGCGCTTCCAGTCATCGTTGTGGCTATAGTTTGATAGGCGGCAATGTAACTAAAACTGGAGCCGTAGAACAACGGGATGAACTTGCCAATCCTCCATTTGGAAAGCAGCAGGGCAACAATCGTTCCCACGCCAGAGAGAGTCAACACAGTGCCTATATGGAACCCGCACAACGCGGCTACAAACGCGGTAGCCGGGAACATGGTCAGCACATGCTGAAAGCCCAATAAGATCATTTGGACCATTGGGGGCGTGTCATTGGGCAAATAGCCCATGATATTTCTTTTCATCATCGCAGTTTCAGACATTGCAGTTTTTTTTCTAGATTTATCCATTGCACTACTCCTCTCATACTCCTCTGATGGAAACATTTAGATACGACCGAACGAGATCAATTTACTTGCTCAACTTCATGCACACCTCCAAATAAAAATCGCCATGCAAAAGTTGCATGACGAAAGACTGCAAACCCCTTGGCAGCTCTGGGCTGAGCTCGGCGCGGATGGAGATCAAAGAGGTCTGCGCAATATACATCTTAACGGTACACAACCCTTGTATTACGATTAAGTGACGGATTTTTTCCAATTTATGATGGAAATATTGTCTAAACCTTTAGGGAAGCCTAATCTCTGCTTAAGATATAATTCCATTTAATAGACCTGTATTCTCCACATCATAACCATCGTATTTTGATTGTGTTTTCATCCCTATAGACCACATCTCAGATCCTTTTCAAGGAGAGGTTGATGTTATTAAAAGGTGACGTAACGAGTACCAACCAAAAGTGGGAATCAATGCCCTGTCACATGGGATTGAAGATGGGTCGTGCCTCCGATAGGCAGTTTTCTCGGCGAGTCGTTCTTGCCGCGTTTGGTTCACAGAAAAGAGCTCAAGCGCGGCATTCGCGTTCTAGTTGCCCGGATGCAACTGTATGGAATGAGGGGGATGCCTACAGAAGTGGGAACAAGGATCGGCTGGCTGCGAAGTGAACGATTATCCAATAAAGGTTTGAGGTTTATTCATGAAGCCTGCTCCATTTGAATATTACGCTCCTGGTTCTATTGAACCAGCCCTGGATTTAATGAGTCAACATGCAGGGGAGGCCAAAATTCTGGCGGGTGGACAAAGCCTTGTGCCTGCCATGAATTTCCGCATCGTTCAGCCGAGTGTGTTGATTGATTTGAATCCAGTGACCGAGCTGAGCTATGTTCGTGAGGAGGAGAGTGTGCTTCGCATTGGGGCAATGACACGAGAAAGACAGCTTGAATCTCATCCCTTGATTTCGAGGTGGGCGCCATTGTTGACAGAAGCCGCTCCCCATATTGCTCATCCACAGATTCGCAATCGAGGCACCATTGGAGGGAGTATCGTCAATGCGGACCCAGCTGCAGAATTGCCGGTGTTGATGCTAGCATTGAATGCGCGACTAAAAGCAAAAAGCGTTTCGGGCGAACGCTGGATCGATGCGCAGAATTTTTTTATGGGCATGTTCACCACGGCGCTCGAGCCTGAAGAAATTCTGGTTGAAATTGAATTGCCTGCGATGGCACCTCGAACAGGCTGGTCGTTCATGGAAGTTGCGCCGCGTGCGGGAGATTATGCGTTGATGGGTGTCGCCGTGCTCGTTACGCTCGACGAAAACAGAAAATGCGAACGTGCCAGGTTGGTGTACTTGAACGCTGGCGAAGGACCTGTTGAGGCTCTACAAGCCGAAAAACATTTGATAGGCAAGTCTTTGAATGATCGTTTGATCGCATCAGCAGCATCCAAAGCAAGTGCGACGGAGATCAATCCCTTTGGAAACATTCATACCTCACCAGAATTTCAACGGCATTTGGCGAATGTATTGACAAAGAAAGCATTGAAGCAGGCAACCCAACGCGCAGAGAGAATCGTTCAATGACTCAATCTGTTTCCGTCACCGTCACGGTCAATGAAAAGGAATACAAACGCGAAGTGGAAGCGCGCTTGCTGCTCAGCGAT
>DASWEH010000476.1:0-7123 GCA_036394895.1 Anaerolineales bacterium | reverse complement strand
CTGTCTTGACTTTGAAGCGAACGCGACCTCACAAGCCATCGCCGCCGTCGAGTGTCCATATCCCTGCGTAGCTGGAAACCCGGCGAGCTGCCCTCGATAATGAGCCTCCAAATACTGCGCATCGTGGATCAATACATCCGTATCTTTTGCGAACTGTACCAATCTTCGATCCGTGCCGACATAGCCTTCCGTATCCGTTGCATACACAACAGACTTGCCGCGCCATGTGATTCGATAGACATAGACTCCGCCTGGATGCGCATATGATTTGTGGATGCGGATGACGAGCGCTTCTTCGCTTAAGCTGACAGTTGATTCCGCTAAACGGACTCCAAGTTCATCCCAAACGATGATCTGGGACTCGCGCACCGATTGGATATTCTTCGTTGCCGACATATCCCGCAGGCTGACAGGGAATGTCTCCGCTGATTGATTGTGCTCCAGTACATGTGCCAGCGACTCGTGTGTACCATCCGGACCGAAAATATATAAGCGCACATTCGGCAAATAGGCGGGGATAAAAAATGGAAAGCCTTGTGTGTGATCGTGATGTAAGTGACTGAATAGCAACATGATTTCACCTGCCCGTTTCGACCGTGCCAGCTCGCGTCCCAGTGGAATGATTCCTGTTCCTGCATCGAGGAGGATCGTTCGTTCTCCAGCCTGGACTTCGACCGAGGCCGTATTGCCTCCATACTTTACTGTTCCCACGCCAGGGGCAGGGTAACTTCCACGCACGCCCCAAAATTTAATTCTCAGTGCATCAGACATTCCACACCTCCGCATTAATGTGTAATTCAGGTTATGCTTTTATTATCTTCCTTATAGAATTTTTCTCAAGGAAAGTTTTCGCAAGGAAGGTGGGAAATATTTCACAGATATATCGCGCTGAGCGGAGCCGCGCGCTTCGATTGCGTAGCACTCAGCGCGAAAGAAGGATGAAAATTAGAAAATTTGTGCTATACTTACCTTTCAATCAAAACCTTCATGTTTTCACCTGCACTGGCGGTGCAGGTCTTATGGTGAACGAATATGTCCGTGATCCGCTCTTCTGATATCGGGAATTACCTCTATTGTCGCCGGGCCTGGTGGTACAAAAAACAGGGCTTCGAATCCGAAAACCAGACCGAACTTGCCTCTGGAACCGAACTCCATCGCCAACACGGACGAAAAGTCCTTGCCTCCAATCTCATGCGTACGCTGGGATTGGTTTTGATTTTTGTGGCAATGATTCTATTAGTGGCTTATTGCACGATGCAAATTCTGTGAGATGTTATGTCTGTTTTGAATCAACTTGCCTCTTCCTTAGGTCGCCGCGACGAAACTCCAAATGAGGAATTGGCGCGTGATTTGGCTGCCAAGAAGGATAGAAAAGGTATCCATGAACTTGCCGAAAACTTGTGGAACAAAGATAAAAATATTCGGGCTGATTGCATCAAAGTTCTTTATGAAATCGGATCCATCGAACCAAAACTGATTACTGATTACACCCAAGAATTCGTCAAACTGCTGCGCAGCAAAAACAATCGACTGGTCTGGGGTGGGATGACTGCGCTTGCCGAAGTCGCAAAGGCAAATTCTGATGCAGTGTTCAAATATTTGGATGAAATCAAAAAAGCCAAAGAGACCGGCTCTGTCATTACCGTGGATAATGCCATCTCTACTTTGGCTTACACTGCCGCAACAGACAAATATAACAAAGCTATCTTTCCTTATTTGCTAAAACATCTCTCTAGTTGTCGCCCAAAGGAAGTGCCACAGCATGCAGAGAAAACACTGCCAGCTGTGAATTCATCCAATAAAGCTGACTTCATCAAAGTTCTTGAAAAGCGGATGGAAGACCTATCGGGTTTGGGATTAGCCCGCGTAAAGAAGGTCATCAAACAGGCTAATACCTTGTAATATGTCAAAATGAGTAAACTGATTGAATTCTTGTTCGGTTCCATATTAATTACCGTATCGACGATTGCATTAATCTTTTTCTCCATGCTTCATTACATCTTAAGATCTGGGGGTATTGCCGATTGCGTTTGGCATAGTTCAGCAAAAGCCTGGGTCGACTCGAATCGTGATGGGCTTGTAAACCATAGTGAACTGCCGCTTCGTGACGTAGTAATTCACGTGGATGATGTTGAGAATCATCTTTTCGATGTAGGCTGGCCTGCTACCACGGATCAATATGGAGAGGTGCAGCTCAATGTCTCGATCCCGGATTGTTCAAATAGTGTTTTCGAAATCTATGCAGATCTCCCGGAGGGTTTTCGTATGACAACCAGACCCCGCATCGAAGTCAATCAGGATTTTTGGGGAAGCTTGGGCACAGAAAATACTTATTATTTTGGTTTTATTTCTGACAAGTGAATTGAGCCATATGTTATACGTTGCCCTTGCTCTCCTTTTTCTTGCGATTCTGTTTTTCTGGCAATCCAATCGCCAGCGTCAAGCCGCTGGCTTGCCGGGTGGACGTGTCATTTACACGGACACGCGCGGCTGGGGAAAATTAGAGAAACCTCTTTTTTATCAGGCGTTAGGTTTGACAGGGAAACCTGATTACCTCATCGAACAAAATGGACAGATCATTCCAGTTGAAGTGAAATCGAGGCGTGCACCTGAAGCACCGTATGATTCGCATATATATCAATTGGCTTCCTATTGTTTGCTGGTCGAAAAAACCTATGGCAAGCGCCCGCCATATGGCATCATCCATTACAACAATCGTGATTTTGCCATTGATTACACCCAGGAATTGGAATCTTCCCTCCTGGACCTCCTGGCTGAAATGAAACGTGACGAGCACAAAAAAGAAGTCCCACGGTCGCATGAACAGGCTTCGCGTTGCGCGCGCTGTGGGTTCCGGAAAATCTGTGACCAACGTTTGGTATAGGGAAATAGTAAGTATTTATGAATAAGTCAAGCAGCGTGCCTGGGCTGTGTACATGGATACCCGTATCCCTTATAATTACTTTATTATGCCCGATGCCTTCATCCCGCAGCGACCCGTTGTTGCCGCTTATCCGAAGATGCCCGAGGCTTTTGCGGAAGTAGATGCAATGTCCAAATATTTCAAAGAAAAAGGGATTGAGGCTCCATTTGGTTCCCTATATGATGAGGCTTTGCGCAAGAGAGTTCGACGCGGCGAGTTTGATATGCTGATCGTGGCAGGCGGTGACGGAAGCGTGCTGCGCGCTGGGAATCTGTGTGCTCCCAGCCAGGTGCCAATCCTCGGCGTGAACCTCGGAAAGCTAGGATTTCTAATCCAGGTGGAGCGAGATGATTGGCGCAAGTACTTTGACAAACTACTGAACGGCGAGGCCTGGATCGAGAATCGCATGATGCTTCACGCTGAACATATCCGTTCAGGTGAGTTGTTGGGCGTTTGGGACGCCTTGAATGAAGTTGTGGTGGGCCGCGGGCAGAATCTTCGCCCGATTCGTTTATCGGCTTCGGTGGATGGACGTCACTTGACGAGCTATGTTGCCGATGGACTCATCGCATCCACTGCTACCGGGTCAACGGCGTATGCCCTTGCTGCTGGCGGACCGATCCTCCCGCCTGAATTACGCAATATCCTGCTGGTGCCGATTGCGCCGCATCTTTCTGTAGACCGGGCAGTTGTATTAGCCGAAGGTTCAACGGTCACTATGGAAGTGAATGGCGAAAACGCTGTTTTGAGCATTGACGGTCAGGCACCCATCGCTTTAATGCCAGATGATCATGTGGATGTACGCGCGGCGGAGGTCACTGCGCAATTTGTGCGCTTTGGAGATCCTGGCTATTTCTATCGAAATCTTACCGCTCATATGAATGAAAATTCTTTAGGATTGCCCCGATGAAGCTTTTTAACCACGAAGGACACGACACTTGCGCCGTACGATTTGTTAAGCAAATCGAAGTGCAGGTGAGATCACTAAGGTTTAACAAATGATGAGCGAATCGCATTTTCACAGATTTTCCTTCGTGTCCGTGGTGTCCTTCCCTGGCACCGTGCGGCTTAAGCCGTACCAGGGCAGGTGTGTGTTTACATTATCTTTAGGATTTTTCAATGACCGAATCAACAACCGAAACTTTGTATTGCTACGTCCATCCCACACGCGAGACATCCCTGCGATGCAACAATTGTAATCGTCCAATCTGCACGGCTTGTGCGATCCACACACCGACTGGCTATCGTTGCCGGGAATGTGTGAAGGGTCAGCAAAAAGCGTTCAACACCTCCGAATGGTATGACTATGTTTCTGGCTTTATTGTTGCGATGCTCCTTTCTGCCGTCGCGGCGTTCCTTGTTACCCTTATTGGTGGGATCGGCTTCTTTGGCTGGTTCCTGATTGCGGCGGGTGCGCCAACTGCTGCCGTGGCGATCGCGGAAGGTGTGCGTCTTGTAACGGGCAAACGACGTTCACGTCCCTTGTTTATGACGGTTGCCGCGGGTGTTATCGTTGGCGCGCTGCCTGTGATTCTGTTTCAGGTACTGAGTACGAATCTATTTGGCATCCTCTTTCAAGTAATCTATCTCGTGATTGCTGTCCCTGTTGTTTACTCCCGACTTTCTGGAATTCAATTGTTCAGATAACCTCTACCTACTCTAAAAACCTATGCTTACCGAACTCCGTATTCACAATTTTGCGATTATCGACCAGCTCGATCTACGTTTTGGTCCCGGCCTCATCATCCTCACCGGTGAAACCGGCGCGGGCAAATCCATCATCCTCGATGCTGTGGTTATGCTCATCGGCGGCAAAGCGGACACGACTTATGTGCGCACCGATTCAGATGCCGCGTTCGTGGAGGGCGTGTTCCATCTCAAAGGTCCGGAAAAAGAAGCGGTGCACTTTATCCTGCAGCGCGAAGAATTGATGGATGATCCCAATTATGTGGTCTTGATGCGCGAAATCCGCAAAGAGGGACGCAGTGTGGCGCGCGTCAACGGTCGGACGGTCAACGTCTCTTTGCTGAAGGAATTGGGCGCTTTGCTGGTGGATATCCATGCGCAGGCGGAACATCTTTCCCTGCTCGATTCGCGCGCCCATTTGGGCCTGCTCGACCGTTATGCAGAGGTGGCTCAACCTCTCAGTGACTATCGTCAAACCTATCATGTGTTGCTGAACTTGCGCCGCGAGTTGAACGATTTGCGAAAAGCCCAGGCGGACGCAGAACGCCGCGTGGACATGCTCACATATCAAGCGGAAGAGGTGGAAGCCGCGCGTTTGAAGCCAGGCGAAGATGAAGAACTGCGCAAGGAACGTGACCGACTGGCGAATGCAGAGTCACTTTCGCGCAATGCCCAGGAGGCGCTGGCTGTTTTGGAAGAGGGTTCGCCTGAGACTCCCGCCGCAACTGATTTGGTGGGGCAGGTTGCACAGGCATTGGCTGCGCTGGCAAAAATTGACTCGGCCCAAAATGAGATGGCGAATCAGGCAGAGATTTTGCTGGACAGCATGTCTGACCTCATCCACAGTCTGCGCGATTATCTTGAAGAAATAGAATTTAATCCGAAGCGGCTGGATGAAGTGGAGGAGCGCCTCGACCTCATCCATTCCCTGGTACGCAAGTATGGCGGCAGTATTCCGGCAGTCATTGCCTATGGTGCGGAAGCACGCAAACAGTTGGAGACGATCACTACGGCTGGAGAACGGATCGAAGAACTCGAAACGCAGGAAGCAAAATTATTGGAGAAGCTTGCGAAGCAGGGCAGTATATTGAGTGAGAAGCGCAAGGCTTCAGCAGTAAAAATGGGCAACAGCATCGAAGCGGAACTCGACGATCTAAGAATGGAAGCTGCCCGATTCAACGTGGATTTCCAAACCAGGCCTGACCCGAACGGCGTACCCGTCGAAAATGGCACGCGGATTGCCTTCGATCAAAATGGATTCGATAAAGCTGAATTTTTTATCGCGCCCAATCCTGGTGAAGGGCTTAAACCGCTGGCGAAAATCGCTTCCGGTGGTGAGACATCGCGCCTCATGCTTGGTTTGAAAAATGTGCTTGCCCGTGCCGACGAAGTACCCTCCTTGATCTTCGACGAAATTGACCAGGGCATCGGCGGGCGCGTTGGCATGACGGTGGGGCAAAAACTTTGGAATCTCTCGCGTATGCATCAGGTCTTTTGTGTGACACATCTTCCGCAACTTGCAGCGTTTGGCGATGAGCATTATCAAGTACAAAAATTCATTCAAGGCAATCGCACCTTGACGCGCGTCGAACGTCTCGATGGCGAACCGCGCCTGCTGGAACTCTCGCAAATGCTTGGTGAAGTGGGCGAAGGGACTCTCCGCTCCGCACATGAGTTGATGCAAGTGGCAAGGCAGATGATCATGGGGAAGTGATTTTTACCACGGAGACACGAAGGCACAGAGAATTTAAAATCTGCGTGCCTTCGTGTCTCCGTGGTTCAATTCTTGATAGTCGCAATTAAGAAAATCTAAAAAGCACAGGATTTTGTCCTGTGCTTTTTGCTCTAAGGTATCTATTCAAAATCAACTTATCATGTCATTCTGAGCGCAGCGAAGAATCTCTTACGTGAAAGCACCAGACTCTTCGGTCGCGGCTTGCGCTCCCTCAGAGTGACATGATTTTATATCCGATGATTATCTATCTTGTCATGTGTCGCGCCGTAGATGTAGCGATTGCCGTCCAAAAATCCGTGCGGGAAACCCAGGTCAATCGCGCTGATTTCGTCGAGACATTGCCATTGCTCGTCGGTGAGTTTCCAATCGAGCACGCCGAGATTGTCCTTCAACTGTTTGGCGCTGCGCGCTCCAAGGATGGGGATCATCTGCGCTTTGGGTTGCTGCCGCACCCAATTGATCGCCACCTGTGACATGGGCTTGCCAACTTCCTCTGAAATCTTTTGTACTTCTTCCACAATCTTCATGGACTTTTCCCTCAACTTCAATTCCTTTTGATTGATTCGAGTTGGATCTTTTATCTTCTTCAAGAACTTGCCTGTCAGAATCCCGGCTTCGAGCAAGCCCCACGGTAGGACAGCCATGTCCCAGTGCTTCGCCATCGGGAGGATGGATCGCTCCACGGCGCGGTCGAGAAGTGAATAGGGGATCTGCATGCCGATAAAACGGGACCAGCCCATCAAGTCCGCGCGGGTGTTGGCTTCCGCGACGATGTAATC
>DASWEH010000475.1:0-4373 GCA_036394895.1 Anaerolineales bacterium | reverse complement strand
CGCGCGTCGGGAAGCCCCGTTGCGTGAGGCAGAAGCCTCACTCCGCGAGAAAGGCGTTGATGTTTATGCCGCGACCTGCGATGTTGGTGAAGCGAGTGCTCTGGACGAATTCTTGGAAACTGCGAAACGGCGATTCGAACGCATCGATATCCTAGTCAACAATGCATCAGGATTTGGGTTTACAGATGATGAGGCTGGCTGGAATGTTAGTCTCAATATCGATCTACTGGGTTCAGTACGCGCCGCGCGGAAAGCCATCCCATGGATGGCTGACGGTGGCGGTGGAAACATTTTGTTCATCTCTTCAATTTCGGGCATGGAAGCCGGACCACAACCTTATGCTGCCGCGAAGGCAGCGATCATCAGCTACTCAAAGACCCTTGCCCTCCGCCTGGCAAAGAAAAAGATTCGAGTGAACACCCTTGCGCCGGGCTCTATCGAGTTTGAGGGTGGTCTCTGGGCGAACCGACGGGTCAACAATCCTTCTCTTTATAACGCGGCGGTTGCCTCCATTCCTTGGGGTCGTCTTGGCACTCCTGAGGAAGTCGCTGACCTCGCCGTGTTTATCGTTTCAGAACGCGCGGGCTGGGTTACCGGGGATTGCATCAGCGTAGATGGTGGGCAACACAAAGGCAATCTATGAATATGGCAACGCTCCATAAGAAAAAAATCGGAGGAGCTTCAACTCGAGGCTCAACCTGGCTTAAGTAACTAAACTTTTAGAGGTGCATAATGACAACAATTCAACAAAATTTTTTAAGAACCATCCCGGGGCCTCGATCCTTCTTGGGCCCATATCACGCCGCATTTTCATTTTTCAACGACCCAATCGGTTATTTGGATACCCTGTTTGAGGAATATGGAAACCTTGTTGGGGTAAAAACGCCTCCCATGGCTACTCCGCCCAATCCCAACTATCCAGGGACAGTTTTCCTGTATGGTCCCGAGTTGATTCAGCAAGTCGTGACGGAGCATGATGCCTATTATCGGGTTGCGATGTCCCTCGGCCTTTATCCCGTTGGTGAGATTACCCCGCGTCAGGAGCCATTGACGCGGATTATGACCGGTTTACCCTTTTTACAAAAGGATGAGCATCGCAAGCATCGCCGGCTGATGATGCCAGCTTTCCACAAGCAGGCCGTTCAGACCTACCATAATGACATGGTCACATCTACATTGGAGATGCTCGATCAGTGGAAGGTCAATCAACGCATTGATGTGAGTCAGGAGATGTTACGCCTGACCATGCGAATTACTGCATTGACATTGTTTGGGCAGGAAAGCGTACAGGAGGGTGAGCGAGTTGGAAGTATTGTAGAAAAATGGATTGACTACGTGATGTCATTGAGCCACTTACTGCCATATGATCTTCCTGGTTTTCGCTATCGCGGTTGGCTGGATCTTTCGAAGGAAATCGAAACGGCCACTCGAATGTTGATTGACAATAAGCGTGCGGCAGGTGCTAATGATCACTCTCTGCTTTCCATGCTCATCCAAACACGTGACCGGGATGGTTCTTCATTGTCGGAAGATGAGTTGATCGGACATATCAGCTTGCTGTTGTGGGGCTCCCGCGATGCTTCGGTCTATGCTGCCACCTGGACGTTATTCCTGCTCTCTCAGCATCCTGACATTCAGGCAGATCTAGTGGATGAACTTGATGAAGTATTGGATGGCAATTCTCCGAGCGTTGAGCAGCTGGATCAATTACCGTTGTTGGAACGGGTCATCAAAGAAAGCCTACGTTTGTTGCCGCCATTCCCTGTTATTCATCGTGTCTTGGCTGAAGCAAATGAGTTAGGAGGTTATTCAATCCCAGAAGGAGTGGAAGTCATCATGAGCACCTATCATACACATCGCATCGAGGAGATCTATCCTTACCCTCTCGCATTCAATCCGGATAGGTGGCTGAGCATTCAACCCAGTGTTTTCGAGTTCACTCCATTCAGTGGAGGACCGCGCATGTGCATCGGTTCCTCCTTTGCGATGCAGGAGCTGAAGGTGATTTTGGTGCTGGTGCTGCAACGCTACCGCTTAGAGCTCGTGCCGGGAGCACGAGTGGACCGGCTTGTGCACGTGACTCTAACTCCAAAAAACGGGATACCGATGACCGTTCATAGACAAGACCGGCAATTCCAACAAGGTGTCGGTGGCGTACGTGGCAATATCCGAAGAATGGTGAAGCTTCCTGCGTGATTTCACAACTGCGTGAGAAAGGAGCAAAAACCATGATCAGCTCAGCGGGATCTTTGATTCTTAATTTGGACAGCCTGGATGCGACGCTCGAATTAGTCGGAGGCAAGGGGGCTTCCCTTGCGCGTCTTGTGACTGCTGGCTTGCCCGTGCCGCCTGGCTTTCATATCACCACGCATGCATACCGACGCTTTATAGATGAAAACCATCTTACCGATGCGATTCTTTCCACAGCAGCACCGGCCCAAGCTGATGATCCAGCCACACTGGACAACATTTCAGCTCAAATCCAGTCCTTCATTGCACAAGGTGCAATCCCCTATGATATCGCTACACTGATTCGCGAATCGTATGCCGAACTAGGACCAGATGATCCACCTGTCGCGGTTCGTTCCTCCGCTACGGCCGAGGACTTGCCTGAGATGTCATTCGCAGGTCAACAGGAGACGTATCTCAATGTGAAGGGAGTTGAACAAGTGCTCGATGCAGTCAAACGCTGCTGGGCATCATTGTGGACAGCGCGCGCCATCGGCTATCGGGCGCGACAAAATATTCCGCCGGAGGATGTCGCGCTGGCAGTCGTCGTACACCAACTTGTCCCTGCGGATGTGGCCGGAATTTTGTTTACCGCGAATCCAATGACAGGCGCTCAGGGTCAAATGGTGATCAACGCGGCCTGGGGCTTGGGTGAAGCCATTGTGAGTGGACGTGTCACACCTGACACATTTATTGTGAATAAGCAAACGGCGACCGTTGAATCAAAACAGATCGCTGACAAAGAGATGATGACGATACGCTCGCCCGAGGGCACGCGCCAGGAACCTGTGCCAGCGGACAAGCGCAATCAAAGCACGCTTAGCCTCCAAAAGGTCACTGAATTATCACAACTCGGCATGCGGATTGAGCAACTTTATAAACAACCGATGGATATTGAATGGGTATTGCAGGATGGAGGTTTCTTCATCCTGCAAGCGCGTCCGATCACTGCATTGCCTGAGCCGCGCGTGACGCTGGATTGGAAACTGCCGCGCCCGGACGGGAAGTATATGCGCCAAAGCGTGATCGAGCTCCTGCCGGATCCACTCTCGCCACTCTTTGCCACACTGGGCTTGCCAGCTTGGAATGACTCGATCTATAGCCTGATGAAGCCGCTGGGCATAGAGGATGTGAAGCTGAAAGACCTTCTGCCCAAGGACTGGCAAATGCTGACCACGATCAACGATTATGCTTACTACGACGGTAGTGGATTTAGTGCGAAGCAACAAGCGATTTTCCTCCTATACATGCCGCGCCTGATCAGGCGCTTGCTTCCTTCGGCGCGGGAACGCTGGGAAAAGGAAGCGCGTCCGCGATATGCGGCGGTTGTCAGTGCGTGGGCGGCGCGTGAGTTGAGTGCAGTATCCACAATACAATTGCTCAAAGGCGCGCGTGAGATCGTGCAAATCGCGGCAGAACATTACCTCACTATTCAAAGTGGTATCCTACCGCTGGCATATATGAGCGAAACTTTTTTCACCTTTGTATACAATCGAATCATCAAACGGAAGGAAGATTCACCTGCCTTAACCTTTATGCTTGGCTTCGACAGCGCGCCAATCCAGGCTGAGAAATCTTTGTATGATCTGGCGATGTGGGCGCGCACTCAGCCTGACCTTTTCAACTACCTCACGCGCGCGGCGAACACTGAGGTTGTTAGTGCATATCAATCATCGTCTTCACCAATCAGTGATGTTGAAATTTGGCGCGAATTCTGCGAACGTTTCCAAGAACACTTAAATCGTTTTGGTCATGCTATCTATGATTTGGATTTTGCCAAAGCCGTTCCAGCGGATGAGCCCACACCATTGCTCGAAACGCTCAAGTATTTTCTCGAAGGCCAGGGGCGCAATCCTTATGAACGGCAGGCGGCAACAGCCTCAGTGCGTGAGCGGGCCACACAATCTGTGCTGGCCCGCTTGGAGGGACTGCGCTTGAAATGGTTCACGAAACTGCTGCGATGGGCACAATGTTATGCGCCTCTGCGAGAGGACGCGCTCGCAGATGTTGGCTTGGGCTGGCCTGCCCTGCGTCGTATATTGCGCGAGATTGGAAGGCGGTTGGTTGACGTCCATGCAATCGCCGAACCTGACGATGTCTTTTGGTTGAAAGTGGATGAGTTGGAACGAGCGGTAACTCTATTG
>DASWEH010000474.1:0-5052 GCA_036394895.1 Anaerolineales bacterium | reverse complement strand
GCCGGGGATGATACTGACAAGTACGACCAGCTTAAATGTATCCAGTGTGAGGAGAGACGCCTGGGCTTGAGTCCGCCAGACGATAAAGGCCGCGATGCCGAGCCCAAGAAACGCGCCGAGCGTATCGGCTGCGCGGTGGAGACCGAAGGCGAGTCCGCGCTGTTTATCGTCGATCGAGTCGGCGATCAAGGCGTCGCGCGGTGCGGTGCGAATTCCCTTCCCGATCCGGTCCGCCACCCGGACTCCCAGCACCCAGCCCCAGGCACTGGCAAAATATAAAAGTGGTTTGGTCAATGCAGAGAGGGCATACCCAATGACGGCGAACGGTTTGCGTTTGCCGAAGCGATCCGAAAGCGCGCCAAAATAAATCTTCAACAAGCTCGCGGTCGTTTCGGCAACACCCTCGATCAACCCGATGACCGCCGTCCGCACGCCGAGGATATTCGCAAGAAAAAACGGGATGAGATTGAGAAGCATCTCCGAAGAGATGTCGTTGAGCAGCGACGTCGCAGACATCACCCAAACATTGCGCGGCAAACGTCTAAGGTTCTTCTGCATAGCACCTCATACAAAAGTTAAGATGGCAGTTGTACTGCCATCTTGCATAAAATAAACGGTAGTTGCACTACCGTTTGATCTTCTTTAACATTATTCATCGCCTTCATCGGTGATTGCCCCCGGCTGTTCGACCTTTAATACTTCTCCATGCACGTTGATAATAATTTTGAATCCCATCATTCCCAGATACGCCCGCATATCTTCGGGCAGACCCACCTGCAGGAGCTGATCGAACTGCTTATCCATATTTTTCAACTGCTGCTGGATCGCAGCAATAGTGAAGACGTCTTCCTGCCCTAGCATTTTGGCAGCCTGCTCCGAAAGGAGGTCTTCACTGCCTTTCATCATTTCAGCCATTTGATCGAGCACCTGCCTGTCCACCTGAGCAGACGGAATATGACGTCGGAAACCCGCATCATCCACAACGTAGCAGGGTTCATCACCGACCATCGCCGATTCAGCAAGACGTCCGAATTCATCGAGGACGAGACCAGCAAAAAGAGGTTGTGTTGTCATGGTTATTACTCTGTATTCTGCTTGCCTTCGATTGCCGCCAGCAAAATCCCTGCGGCAATGCCCACCCGGCGATCCAGCTGGTGTGAAATATCCATGCTGAAATCCAGGTTCAGTTCATAGCGAAAAAGGTTAAAGTTCTGTTTGAGGTCGGCAACGCGCGACCCGCCAACCGTCAGGTCATAATTCTGAGGCAGCCATGAACCGAGTAAGAATCGACGCAACAACGCCAACCCGATGCTGTCTTCGAACAATTGTCCGATCAGATTGTCGTTCGCATCCAACACTTGCCACTCATCTCGCAGGAGCGAACGCAGACCTTTCCGCCTCAGTACGCCGACCTTTTGATTCAGGGCGGTGTCCATCACATCATAGGCGGCGGAGAAATCCAAAATCTGACGCGCCTTGATGCTCAATACTTCCTGCGATTTGCTTTCGTCGGAATAGACACGAATGTCTTCGCGCAGCCGGAACATTTTTTGCTCGCTGAACATCACTAGGTTTCCCATCGGGTCATACACGCGGAACTTGCCCGTCAGCGCGATTGCCTGACGTTTCAGTAAATAGTTTGAAAATTGGAAAATGGGATTCATAAATTCTCCTTCTCGTAGTAGCGACTTCAGTCGCTCTTATGGACGGCTAAAGCCGTCACTACGTATTAAAAAATCTGGACTTTTGTCCCTTCGCCCGGCAAATGGAGGTAATCCGAATCAGGCGGGACGTTGGGCTTGGTCCAGCGATAAATGAATTTTGCCGCCTCGGATGGCAGGTTCACACAACCGTGACTGCGCGGACGTCCATAATCGTTGTGCCAATACGTGCCATGGAAGGCGTTGCCCGCGCCCGTAAAGAATGAACACCACGGCACACCAGGCAAACTATAAACAGATTCATTCTCCACCGCGTCGCCTTCATTCGTCATGTGCACGGAAGGTCCCTTGTGATAAGTACGGAATTCCCCTTTGGGTGTATCCGTGCCTTTGACTCCGCTCGAACAGCGCTGCGAAAAGACAAGTTTCTCTCCCTCAAAGGCAGTGACCAGTTGCGTGCTGAGATCGACAACAATGTGCTTCTCTTCATCCGGCACTTCGGGTGACAACGTGGTTAGCTCGTCAGGGGGAATTAGCCGCATATCATGCGCTGCGATATAACGGCTTTCCTTGAGATAGAAATCGTAAATCTCATACCAGATACTTTTCTCATCGCGTTGAACGATGACTCTTTTCACCCAATGGGTAGTGCCATAGAAGACGCGATAACTGCGTTCGGCATACACATAAGGATCCCTCTTTGTATCGGTGAATGGAACAGTGATCTCTCCCACCTGTCCCTTTTCTGGGATGTTGAAAATTGGTTTTTGATAATTCGTTTCCACCGGCTGGACCCAGCCGGAATAGGTATAGCCTTGATCGACCTGATACCATGTGCTATTGAATGGATTGCCTTGTTCGCCATTCTCATCGACAGATGCAATTTCGATAATCTTGTCCGCACCGAAGTTATGAATCTGATTCGCTTTGAATGTTGGGGCGTCGTAAAGAGGCATTCCGCTGAATGTGATGCGTCCCTGCTTGATCGCTGCAGGGGCCGCCAGGGAGTGGTCGAGGCGCAGGTCTTTTAATGCAAAGGCAAGGGAACCGGTGCTGGCTAATTTGAGAAATTCACGCCGTGAGATTTGAGGATTGAGCATAAGATAAGTTTACCCGCAAAGAAGGTCTGTACGTAGGGATTATTACTTATTTCTTATACTTTGATTTTGAGGAAAATGTTCCATCCATATGAAATGCCGCCGAGGACGGCGGCAAGAGCGTTATAAGTTATGCTCAAGCCGCCGTCCTCGGCGGCGATGTTCCCAGAGCAACATTAAACTTTGATCTCCACCTTTGTTCCCACATACCCGTACGCCAGCGGTTTCTCGGGCGGCACAGTCGGTCTCGTCCAGCGGAAGAGCCATTTCGCAGCTTGTGGCGTCATGTTGATGCAGCCATGACTGTGCGGATGACCATAGTCATTGTGCCAGTACGTACCGTGAAATGAAATTCCACCTTCTGTGATGTAAAGAACCCAAGGCACACCGGGCAGGTCAAAGCCATTGGAGGCGATATCCCCAACGGCCATATGCCGCGTGGGACGTTTATGGTAGGTGATGAAATTTCCAACCGGTGTGGTGTATTTTCCGCTGAGGCGTTTGCCGCCCGTAGAGATGCTTGTTGCAAAGACGATTTGTCCGCTTTCGTACGCCAATAGCAACTGATCGTCCAGGCGCACTTCGACGCGTTTGTTCTCGTCCGGAATATTTGGCGATAACGGAGTTAGCTCCTCGTTCGAAAGGATGCGAATGTGACGCGCGGGGACGTAGTAATATTGATCGAATTTATCATCCAGCAGACGGTACCAAATGCTTTTGTCCGTTGCGTCAACTGCGCCCGTCACCCAGTGAACCGTCTCGTAATACAGGCGATACATGAAATCTGTGTTCGGGTCTGCTTCCAAGTAGGCATCCGTGTATGGAACACTGACTTCTCCCAGCGCGCCTCTTGTGGAGATTTGCCGCAGTTCATTGAGAATCGTGCGGACTGGCTGGATGCCTCCCGAATAAGCGTAGCCGCCCTCCTCCAACTGGTACCAAACGCGGTTGTAAGCCGATTCGTCATCGCCGATGGTCGTATTCGTAATGGGAACAACCAGATCGTGCCAATAAAGTTTGGCGCGCTTCGATTTGAGGTTGGGCTCATCGAACGTCCAGACCGTGCGATCAATGATACGACCCTGTAAATTGGCAAAATTATCCTGCTGCGAGAGATAGGAAGAAAGGTCCGGTAAAAATATCCCCATGAAGCCGTACCCACTCAACTTTAGAAAATCTCTTCGTGAAAGAACGGCTTTATTCATCTTGCAAAATTTCAGGTGACAGTCACTTTCATATAGCGCTTCAAAGGAGAAGGATGTAAAAATAAGTGACTGTCACCTTTTGTTAATAATGCACATTCACGACCGTGCCAACCGATGCCCAATTAAATAACCAGGCAGCTTCATCGGTCCGCAGGTTGACACAGCCATGACTCATCGGTGTTCCAAAATTATTGTGCCAGTACGTGCCGTGCAATCCGTAGCCTTTGTAGAAATACATGATATAAGGCACATCAGGGAGGAAATAACCCGGACCGTGCATACTGCCAGAACGAATTTTAACGTAGATCTTGTACTGTCCTGTCACAGTGGGTGTGAGCCAGGTGCCCGTGGAGACGATAAAGGAATTGACGGCCACATCGCCTTCATAAGCATAGACGGCTTGATTTGTGAGATCCACGTCGATCCAACGTTCGCCATTTCCGCTGGCATACCCGGGATCAGAGGGAACTGGCGCGGCAGATTCACTGGTAGGGGTATCGTTGACAATTTCCATCACCATCGAGCCAGGCATTTCAGTCGCGGCGGGAATCACGGTAGGCTCTTCCGTTGGAAGCTCAGTGGGTGTTTGCGTAGCAGTCGGTACATCTGTCGCGGTAGGGACTGTGTCAAGGGGTGGATTGGATTGCGGCATACCAGATGCCGAAGAACCATGGTCTGCATTCGAGGGAACGAACGCGCTCACATCAATCGGAGCGGCCTGAGGCTTGGCGATCTCAGCCGGCGCCCAAAGATTTTCCTGTGTGGGCGCAGGCGCGCTGACGCGGCTCACAATGGATGCCAACATTGGGCTGGTCAACGCGACGAACCCAAAAAAGCTGAATACCATCAAACCAGCCATAATTAACAAAGCTGGCAATAACCAGTTCCTTCCCTGTCTCTGCAAGGCAGGCATTGCAATAGCTGTTTGATAGGCGCGCTTGCCTGGCAGACTGGCGGCAGCTTCTGCCTGATTGGGCACGATCTTTGGCTGGGGTTGATCTTTGGAGGCTCCAACCTGTTTCAATCGACCTGAGGCCCATTCCACGCCGCGCTGCGCCCGCGTGCTTTGCGGATTGATTTTCAATGCTT